>CAYZYD010000370.1:0-4872 GCA_964482505.1 uncultured Planctomycetia bacterium
CCACCACCGCCACCACCCGTCAGGATGAGCGTCGCGGGCCTTGACGAGTCGCGGAAGGCGTCCGACCCCGCCACTTGCCCCCCGGGTCCCCCGGGTTCTCCGACGGTGCCGCCCGACATACCCGAATCACCGGGGCTCCCGGCACTCCCGTGACCACCGCCCCCTCCGCCACCAGGCTCGAAAGCGACGTCGTTCGTCGTCGAAGTGCTGCCGCCCTGGCCACCCGCCGGGGCGAAGTTTCCGGCCGCGCCATTTTGAAACATGGTTGCGCTCGCCGCATAGCCGCCGTCGCCACCCCGACCCCCACCCGGGCCCCCGAGACCTCCATCGCCGGCTGAGCCGGGCGGCAGGAACGGGGTATAGGGCGCGTCTTGTCCGCTGACGTCGATGGTGCCCGCGATCGTCACATCGCCGGTCGAACGCAGGACCAGCGGATTGCCCCCAACGGTCGTCACCGTTACGCCGACCGGGATATCGATCGACGAGAACTCAAAGACTCCGTCAAAGCCGCCGTTGGGATCGAGCCCAAAGGTGAAGAGCGTCACATCACTCGTCGGGTTGAAAGCGCTCGTCCCAGCTCCTGTATTGACGCTTCCCGCGGATGGAGTCCCTTGCGAAAAGCCCGGTTCACCGACGCCGGGAGCGACATTCATCAGATCGAGCGAGCCCGAGCCGGGTAAGTTCACCCCGTTGGGTGACTCGAGGAAGATCAGGCCCACAGAACCGTCCCCCCCGACCGTCGCCCCCGGACCGCCCGCGCCGCCAGTCGCCAGCAGATTGACGGCGGAACCGAGCAACACATCACTGACCGAGCGCAGCCGGATCGTGCCGCCGCTTGCGCCACCGCCGCCGCCCCCTGACCCAAAGCCGGCGCCCCCGTCGCCGCCTCGCGCGTCGATCGTCCCTTCGACCACCACATCTTCAAAACCGGTGACGATGCCGATGCCCCCGCCACTTCCACCCGAGCCCCCTTGCCCGGTGGGTTGGCCGGTTGCGTCGACGGCTGCACCGCCGCCTCCACCGCCAACTCCCGCCACGGTGAGATTGAGTCCAGGGGCGACCCGAGGGATTCCCCCAATCCCAGCGCGGCCGCTGCCTGGACTCGTATTGCTGTAGTCGCTCGCCCCGGCCGCTCCGGCGCTCGCGAGACCGCCACCTCCCCCAGCGCCGCCGGTGCTTCCGGCCGCGAGCGCGAGGGCGGATTGACCGCCGCGGCCTCCGCCCGGTGAGCTGATTCCATCGGTCGCACTGGTCGCGTCGGCAGTGCCGCCAGCTCCGCCCGATTCACCACCCGGACCCGCGAGACCCGGCACTCCGCCGGCATTCATCGAGGCGTCGCCGCCGGGTTCCCCCGAGACGTCGATCGTCCCGAGAATCTCGCAATTCCCCGCCACGCGGAGGTCGAGCGGATTCGATCCCGTGACACGCAGCGTGACGTCCGCGGGAATCGTAAGACTGCTGAGCTGAAAGACCCCGTCCGATCCGCCGAGAAGCGGATCGACCCCGTCGGTGGTGATATCGATCGTCGCGGGGCCCGTCGGAGCAAAGTCGCCGTCCGATCCATCACCCCACGGAACGCCCGTCGACACGGTTTCACCGACGAGCTCACCCTGCTGTCCAAAGCCGAGCCGGTTGTTCCAGTCGGCGGTGGTCTGAGCCGCCTCTTCACGACTGTTGTCGTCAAAACTCTCGGTCACAAAGCTCAGGCTATCGCCCGCGACAAAGATCGGAGCGGACGTGAAGACACCACCCGGGTTGCCGCTGCCGACCTCGGTCGCTTCGACTTCGATGCGGACCTGCGCCGCGAGCTGATCGGGCAAGTCGGCGGCGGCGTCCCAGTAGAACGTCACGGGATATCCTCCGGCAAACGAACTCACCGGGACCTCCGTGGGAATGGGATCGCTTCCCGACTCGGTGCAGGGGGTAGCCGCCCCGCCGTCAAGTGAGAAGCGCACTGCGAGGGTTGCGACCTGGGAAGAAGTCATACCGAAGACGCGGATCGCAATCGGCACTTCGGCTCGCGCCACGGGCGGGAAGAGAGCCACGGATCCGACCACGGGAGTCGACCCGAGAGGCGCGCATTGATCGGCCGAGTGAAAGAGCGAAACCGAGTTGCTGAGCCCCCCCGGCCCCGACAATTGCAACGTCACAACATCGGGAGCCGTGAACGAACTCGGGAACTCGACGGTGACGGTCGAGTCGTCGATCACCGTCACGGGTTCGGTCGCGGTCTGCGTACTGTTAGTAAATTCGACTTCGGTCGCTCCCGTAAAGAACTCGCCTCCAAGCGTGAGCGTCACGCCCGTCGCGTCGCTCGGAAGTACGGGAGGGTCAATACTGCGCACGCGCGCGGCCACGTCGAAATCTTGACCGACCGTCACTGCATTACCGAGACGGGTCAGTTCGACCGCACCCGAGGGCGCCGTCGGCGGGACTCGGAAGAGGATCGTCGTC
The DNA here is from genome assembly GCA_964482505.1 of uncultured Planctomycetia bacterium. Lineage (GTDB taxonomy): Bacteria > Planctomycetota > UBA8108 > UBA1146 > JAJFFE01 > CAYZYD01. The sequence continues at coordinate 2,455 of CAYZYD010000370.1, forward strand.
GTTTCGTCGGGGGTTCCCGCTACCGGGGTGTTTGAGAGGCTTGTGACAGGAGCAGCGATTCCCGAAAGCGTCACGGCCACATCGCTGAGTTGATCGCCGAGGTTGGTACCGGTGATCGTGACCACCGTTCCCGCGGGACCCGCGAGCGGGCTGACCGAGAGGACGCCGGGCGGGCTCTGCGGATTATCGATGTCAAAGGAGCTGGTGAGCGCGGGCAGGCCGGCTTGGCCATCTGACGGGGTCGCGCGAACGATCGTCGCCACCGGTCCGGTCATGCTTGAAACGTCGAGCTCAGAACTCCAAACAAAACTATAAGCGATCCCGGTCGCGTCCGAAGCGAGTCCGAGCGGGCTCAAAGAGCTCGCGGATAGGGTCAGCGGGGTATAACTTGTGCCCCCGTCGGTTGAAAATTCGAAGAGCAGGTCGACGACATCTTGTTCGGAATCGCTGACGATGACGTCGAGAGTGATGTCGCCAGACTGCACACCACCCGGCGTCGTGATCTGAACCGCGGGTGGCGCATTGAAGTTGTCGACCGTGAAGTTCGCCGACTCATCGGCGACCCCGATCTGTACGTCGCTTGGAGTCGCGCGGACCCGCACCTGGTCTTCGTTCCCGGCCAGCGCGACACCGTCCGCGACGCTATCCCAAGTGAAGACATAATCGGTTCCCGAAGCCGTGATCGGCAGGTTCATCGTCCCTTGCGAGCCGGTCGTGGTCAGCGGACTGAAGCTCGCCCCCGCGTCGAGCGAAAACTCGAGAAGTACCGTGACGTTGTCGCTCTCAGGATCGGCGAGTTCGAGCGCGATCGCGATGTCTCCCGTAAAGCTGCCGCCGTCGAGCGAGCCGTCGAGAGTCGCGACGGGCGGGAGGTTGGGGACGGTGTTGTCAATGCTAAAGCTCAGAGAGAGCGCGGCGCCGCCCGCGTCTTGCCCGTCGTCGGGAGTCGCGCGCACCACGGCATCTTGGGCCGCGGCGATGCCGACGCCGTCGGCGACCGAATTCCAGGTAAAGGTATAGTCGACTCCGGTAGGACTCGTCGCGAGGCTTTGAGTATCTTGGGTGCCCATCGCGATCGTCAGTGGTTGAAAACTCATCCCCATGTCGGTTGAGTACTCGAGTTCGAGATCGACGGGGTCGCTTTCGAGGTCGGCGATCGTCACCTCGACCAGGATATAGCCTCTCGTGCCTAGAGGCTGATTGATCGTCGCCACGGGAGCGGTGTTGGGGAGCGCGTTGTCGACAGTGAAGGCACTCGACAGCGTCGGCGGACCCGCGAGCGAGTCGCTCGCGATCAACCGGACTTGAATCCCCGCGACCGGCCCGACTTGGCCGACCATATCGGCGGCCGAATCCCAGAGGATCGTATAGTCCTCGCCGTCGCTATCGGCGAGGAGCCCCGTCAGCGGATCCGAACCGCTCGCGAGCGTGATTGTTTGAAAGTTGACGCCGTCGTCCGTCCACTCGGCCGTCAGCGAGACAGTGTCGCCATCGGGATCGGTGATCGTGACGGGAAAGCTAATCGTCCCCGATTGATTTCCGCTCGGAGAGGTCAGGGTTAAGGTCGGTCGCTGATTCGAAGTATTGTCGAGGTCGAACGCAGCGGTGATGTCGCTCGTGCCGGTATCGGCGTCGTTCGGAGTGATTCGGATCTGCACCGATTCGATGTTTGCGATAGCGGCACCGTCGGCCACGCTATCCCAAATCAAACTATAGATCTCGCCCGCGCTGCTCGAAGGTAAATCGAGCACACTCGGCGACGCGCCGGTCAGCGTGACTTGGGTGAAGTTGGTGCCGTCGAGTGTAAATTCGACGAGGAGATCGACGGGATCGCCTTCGTCATCGAAGACGGTCACTTCGATCGTCACGTTGCCACTTTGAGTGCCGGTGATCGCGGTAATGCTCACCGTGGGCGCTTGATTACCCGGGGCGGCGGAACCACCTCCCCCACTGCTCCCACCGCTACAGCCCCAGCCGGCGATCAAGAGTACTGCTAACAAACCGGTCAACCGGCGCGGCCAAAGAACCATCACTGCCTCCTAATTCGGATTCCCAGCGTGGCTGCAAGGAAGAGGCCCGCCCGGTTTGGGGGTTGCATCACGTTTGATTGCGCGAGGCAAGCTCGGTTGGCGCCCGGAGCTTATCCATTCGCTAGGAATGTCTTTTGGCAACGGGTGCATCGGGTCAGCGCAGCGTGCGACTTGGTCCTCGACTGTCCAGAAGCGATACGGAGGACTGGATGACTCATGGCGCTATGGCTGAGAGGGAAACTCGCTCGTAGGTCGCACACGGTACGAAGGCCGGAGTGACCGCGACTCAAAGTATGGGATGGGCCATACGAAGGTACGAGCGGGCAGAACGCACCTCGTTGTTCAACGGGGAAGGTTAGCGGTGGGGATGGGGAGTGAATAGCGGGAG
>CAYZYD010000371.1:0-4867 GCA_964482505.1 uncultured Planctomycetia bacterium
CCCGGCGAATCGAAGGCGTATTGGTCATACGTCGAGGTTCGCCGGGGGCGCTGGGCGAAGGAAGCTCGGCCTCCCGCGCGGAATGAGTTTTCGGGCGGGCTGCTAGAGGTCACGCCGCTCCTGCTCGCTCATTCGTAAAGCCAAGAACTCAGCCGACCGGTAGTCACCCTCGACTACTCGGTGCGTCAAACGACGCAGCTCGATCTCGAACCGGCCTTGGTTGTGCTCGCACTGCCACTCGAGGAAGTCGATCCTTCCCCGTATCATCTCCAGGTCGCGCTTGATTTCGCTTTGGCGCGTCGATTCGAACACGCAGTGGAATAAACAGCCGACCGAAACCAGTACCCCGAAAATCGCCTTGATCAAGATTCACCCTTCTTTTTTAGCAGACCTCTAAGTCGAGCACTTCGCGCCCTTGAATTGACTCTGAGTTCCTCTTCCGTTGCCCGAATCGGCTTTCTCGTCAGCAACTCATAGCCACCCTCTTGAACCCAAGCCCGAAATGACTCCTTGACCCGGCGATCCTCGAGCGAGTGAAAGGAGATCACTCCGGCGCGGCCTCCTGGACGGAGAAGCGAGTCGAGACAACCGAGCAGCGTCTCGAGTGCGTCGAGTTCGCGATTAACGGCAATCCGAAGCGCTTGAAAGGTCCGAGTGGCGGGGTCAATTCGGTGACCCCGCGACTTGGGCACGACTCGACGAACACAATCGGCGAGATCGCCCGTCGACCGAAGCTCACCGCGTCTCAAAGCCTCGAGGATCGAACGGGCGGCTCGCCCGCTGTACCTCTCCTCCCCAAACTCTCGCAGGATCTGAGACAGCTCGCTCTGATCGATCCGCTCGAGTAGCTCGAGCACCGTCTCGCCGCCTGAAGAGTCCATCCGCATGTCGAGTGGTCCTGACTCCCGAAAGCTGAACCCTCGCTCGGGGTCGTCGAGCTGAAGCGATGAGACTCCAAGGTCGGCGAAGAGAACGTCGAATCGAGTTTGACTCAAACGCCTGAGCAGGTTCCGGTCGCCGAAACTCCCGTGGATTAGCTCAACCCCTCGGGGCTCGAACTTTGGCCGGGCGTGAACCAAGATCTGCTCGTCTCGGTCCACCCCGACGTAGTGACCCGTCTCACCGATCTTCTCGACAAAGAGCTGACCATGCCCTCCCGCCCCGACCGTGAGATCGACGACCCGCTCCCCGGGCCTGGGGTCGAGCAGCTCCATGACTTCACGGTAGAGAACGGGCTCATGGACCAATCGGGACTAGGCGCGCTTTCGTGCATGGTCCAGAATGAGGACCTCGTTTCCGACGATGCGATTCGCCTGGAGTGCACTCGCCATGTGGGGACTCAGCTCGACTCCAGCGGGGATTTTGCCCCTCGCCTGGCCCCGTCCGAGTCGGGCCAGAAGTGACCTGAGATCGTGACGCGATTGCCAGTCCTCGCGTTCATTTCGATCGGAACTCAGCCGGTGAAGGTATTGGCGGACTCGACCGACGGTCGTCGTCGAGCGAAGGGCCTCAGTTCCTGACTTCTGTCCCATGTGAGTACTCACGAGTACCTCCAGCGTTAGACGGGCAACTTGAGTAGTTAACTCAGATCGGGAGTACTAGGCTCATTGGAGAGAAACTCCTGAACCTGCTCCATGAAGGTGTCGGGGTCGCCCTCGTCTTGAAGATGGTTCCAGCGATTACGATCCCAGACTTCAATTCGGTCGTAACAACCCGCAAGAACGATCTCCTTGGTGAGCTCAGCCGCGTCGCGCAGTTTCTTGGGGATCTGAATGCGTCCCTGCTTGTCGAGTGCGAGCATTTCAGCATTACCGTGCCAGCGTCGTTGAAACTGCCGGAGTTCTTGGGACCCCTTTGGTAGTCTCGTCTGCGCTTGACACATGCGCCGCCACTCTCCTCGGGTGTAGAGAAACACACATCCCTCGGGAGCCGGCGTGGCGATAAACGCATTGCCGTCGGAGTCGGGATCGAGTTGATCGCGAAACTTCGTCGGCACGATCAGCCGGCCCTTCTCGTCGATGTTGTGTTCAGAATTCCCGATGAACCAAGCGGACAAATTTCTCCTCTAGAAACCCGGACCCAATCCCGGATCACCCGGACCAGAAGTCCCCGATAGATCGGAACGCTCATGCTGAATGGCGAGAGTCGGCGCCGCCCTGCGAAACCGACACCCACCCCCAGCCGAGCGGGTTGGACTCAACCTGACCCGGGAGAGTGCTCCTCGTGGCGATCCCACCGAAATTCACCATGGATCACCCCGAATCACCATCTTGCCCCACAATATGGGAACCAAGCGGGCTAGGTCAACACCCTGTCGAAGCGTACGTCGAGCTATGGGCACGACTTCGGACGAAGATCTTCAAGTGGTTGCGCTCGTCGAAGGCGCGGACACCAGATCTTGGGCAGTCTTCACGTGAGAAAAATTTGGGAGATTGGGCCGAAATGGTGGGAAAAGGGATAGCAAGCAAGTCAGCGATCCACTCTCGAGGGTGGATCGTCAGCGGGCATGCATGCGCCGCGACAGGGCCTGCCGTAAGAGGTCAAAATATTAAAAGATACCGCTACTGATCAAACAGCTCGCTAAAGAACTCGGCGGCCGAGCCAGGCCCCGAGGCGAGATCTTGGTGGGCGGTCAGGCGATAAGTGGTTCCACACTGACGACCCTCGATCTGAATCTGATGGCCCTCATGAGCCACCCAGGTAAAAACGCGCTTACGAACCAAAAACAGCCCGAGCAGATAGTGTAACTCCTCGAGAGATCGCCTCAGGCTCGCTAACTCTTCCCCATGGTTGACCTGATCCGAGTCCTCATCGAGTTCGCGCAACTTGGCGTCGATATTATCAAAGTATTCGCGGAGCGAGGCGAGGTTGACGATGACCCGAGGCTCCTCCTCGCCCTCGGGTCGATGCGTCGTCCAGTGCGCAAAAGTCTCCGGCTGGTCCTCAAGGTCAAAACAAGCTTCGCAGATATCGACGCGTCGAAAAGTCCGTTCGCCCTCAGCGGCCTCGATCGATTCCTCGGCGATGAGCGCGGTATGGAATGAACTCGTCAGATCCTGCTGGCAACGGTGACATTGACGGGTCGATTCTCCGACTCGCCAACGCTGATTGGACGAAGCGAGGTCGTCGTCTCGCAGCCGAGCGAGGCTCTTCTCGGAGCGCTTTAAATTCTCATCCGCCGACTTGAACAGGTTTTCGATGCGATGGATCCCAAACTTCTGAAGGGGACTGGCCTCATCGGCTCCGTCCCGGGTTGCTAAACCGGCCGGCAGTTCGGGTTTCTCGTCGGCGCCTTGCGTTTCGCTTCCCATGGCCATTTCGTTTTTGGCTGTCATGCTCGGTTCGCGATCCTCGACGTTCTCGAAACCCGAGTTCCTTAAGGTGCGAGGATCTTCGGCATTCTTGTCGTCGAGGTCGTTGGGAGAGGATGCCGAACTCTGGTCGAGGCGCTTTTGATCTGAGCTGACTTTTTTCATGACACTCTCAAAGTACAGTGAGTTGGGCTCGCCCAATAAGACCAAGCAGGGTAGTCAATCAGCCGTGAAAAAACGGCCTCGCTCTCCCGTCGCAGATAGCTGGAAGGTGACTGGTCTCAAACAACGCGGGCAATAAGCGGTCGCTCTGTTGGCGCCGACCCGGAAGTATACTCGCTGGTACACTCGGCAGCACTCGAAAAAGACACTGACCCAATGCCTGGGTACTCTTGGCTCACCCATGGGATTAAGATGCCCGAGGCTTACCAGAGTATCAACCTCTCCTTCTGCCTGCGGCAACGAGTCCTTCGCAAAGGCGGCAAAATCACTTCTGCCAGCGGGTAAGTGCAATTGTACAAGCAGGCCATTGCAGTTACAGCGGGCAGGTAATTACGACGAGAGCGGCCAACAAGTTGGCTACGGCGCGCCGGTCTCTTGAGGAGCGATCACTTTGAGTATTGAGTTGAACCTCGGACACTTCGCAGTAAATCTCAACCGAATTCAGCGCGAGGTGTCGACTCTCGCAACCTCGCGAGGCCACTCTCCTCCGAAGATCGTGATTATCACAAAGTACCTCGATCTCGCCGCGACCCGCCAACTCGTCGAAGCGGGCTTTCGGACCTTGGGTGAGAATCGAGCACAAGACTTCGCCACGAAGTCGAGAGAGATCTTGTCCTCGGTCGAATGGCACTTTGTCGGTCACATTCAAAGGAATAAGCTCTCGATGCTGCTGCCCCAGGTCCACACCATTCACTCGTTCGACTCGGTTCGATTGCTCGAAGCGTGCCACAATTATGCGGCGAAGGAGGAACTCGAACCGGTGCGGGGTTTCGTCCAGGTCAACGTCTCGGGCGAGCAATCCAAAGGCGGCTTTTCGGAAAAGGTCGTCGCGAGCGAGCTACCCAACTGGCAAGACCGGTTTCCCAAACTCGAGCTCATCGGGCTGATGACGATCCCGCCCCGAGGGGAGCCCGAGGCGACCCGAGAGATCTTTCGGCGCTTGAGAGGCTTGCGAGATGACCTCCGGGAGAAAATCGGAGGTTCCGGTTTGGGGCAGCTATCGATGGGGATGTCGGAAGACTATAGAATCGCGACCGAGGAAGGGGCGACGGCCCTGCGACTCGGCCGGGTTCTCTATGAGGATTCCAATGGCTGATCAGCGCGCCCGCGAGGACGTCTCGCTGGATCTAGCAGCCCGCCCGAAAACTCATTCCGCGCGGGAGGCCGAGCTTCCTTCGCCCAGCGCCCCCGGCGAACCTCGACGTATGGCCAATACGCCTTCGGTTCGCCCGAGGCACTGGGCTCGAATTCTCGACCTCCCGCATCGAAAGCAGTTTTGCGGGCGGGCTGCTAGTGTCCTGTTCGAAAAGTTCGAGCAAGAATCGCCGGCCCTC
>CAYZYD010000372.1:0-4856 GCA_964482505.1 uncultured Planctomycetia bacterium
TCCACCCGACGCGGGGGGCCGACCTGAATCCGTGGTACTCATAACCTTCTCCCCAGACCTGTTGAGAGATCGGAGTCTACGGCGCCGGGCGTTCGAAGCGCAAGTTCTTCCTCAAGGGCCAGGTTTGACCCTTTGGATCCCGCTCGCCGCTGCCGCGCGCAAGCGAACGTCATAGCGAAGGCCGTCTCCGCGCACCGCGAGTTTGCGTCTCAGGGGTGTCCGCCATTTACTGTCTTAATCCCACAGTGAGTTGAGAGACGGTGCGCGCGAATCGCCCGTGTCCGCCCAAGTGCGGCGCGTTTTTCTTTCCGATCTCTGTCACCAACTCATCAGAGCTTGCTGAGGTTGAACCAAACGTCATCTTCAAGCCTGAAGGAGAAGGAAGTGAATCGAAACTCCGATTCTTCATTCGTGATGCTTCTGGAAAGGTAACCTTAGAAACAAACACGTCTACCTTGCTTCCTATCGGACACTATAAACTTCTTGCCACCTCGATGACCTCCAAAGACGGACTTGTCGGGGAAACAGAGTTCGAAGTTTTGTCATCCGATAGAGTCCAAACTGTCTCTATTTTGGTCCAAAGGGGAACAACCATATATGTCTCTTTGGCTCATGCAGATGAAGCACCCAGAGCGATTCGGCTCACCCCGCTGAACGACGATGGGTCTGCTTGGGATTTCGCAACGGGCAAGGGACTTTTCATCTCGATGGTTGAAAATGGAGAAGCGACTTTCTACGGCGTTCCGCCCGGAAGGAGATTCCAGCTCAGTCGGCTCATGTCGAGAGATCGGAAAATTGACGGTGAGTGGGTTGCTCATGACGGTCAAGAGATTCGACTGGAAAAGTAGTCGTCCTTGGAGCGATCGCTTCTTCACTCTCGGCCGCAAAGGTTTTCTGAAACCAACCTTTGTGGCCGTCCTTCAGTTCAGTTTGTGGATCTATCGCCCGAGGCACTGGGCTCGAATTCTCGACCTCCCGCATCGAAAGCAGTTTTCGGGCGGGCTGCTAGGGTTGCCACATGGCCGATGTCCAGGCATACAATAGCAGGCTTTAGAACGAATTCTGAAGCTCGCGAAGGAGGCGGGGACGGTGACGACCCGCCCACGTGAAACGGGTTCAGGGTCGAGTCGTTGGGGTTGGGGGTAAACATGCCATGCCTTGTCGGGCATCTGGATCGGGGGGAACAGCGGCGGTTGTTTGAGGATCTCAATTATCTCAATGAGTCTGAGTTCCGGGGGTTTTGTCGGAAGCATGGGATACCGTTTGAGATTTATATTGAGACGCCCGGCGGAGAGCGTCGGAAGACTCGGGATCGGGACCGGAAGGCGGTGGTTCTCGATCGGATTCGACACTACCTGCGGTCGGGAGAGATTCTGCCCGCGACCTGTTTTGTCGAGGCGGTCGTGAGCGAGAGGGCGGTTCCGGGGCGGCCGCGGGCCAGCGATCGGCTCTATTACGGTTGGTATCAGAAGACGGGGCCGGTCGCAGATCTGCTCGGGCGGTTGACAGGTGGTAAGTACCGCGACGGAGCGATTGCACGACTGTTGATTCGCGAGTATTGGACGGCGGGTGAAGCGCCGACTCTTGAGGAGTTTGCTGCCGCTTGGGTCGAGGCGGAAGAGAAAGGTCTCGGATCGCACCCCGAAGCAGCGTGGCTCGCTGATCGCTCGCGCGGGGAAGCGGGGAAAAACTGGAAGGCGAAGCGAGTCGCGATCGCAAAGTCGGTGCTTGAGATTTTGGACGAGATTCAGCCGAGTTCCGAAACCGAGCAAGACGACTTCAAATGACCTCGGCTGAGCCGCGTGCGGTCCGCACGTTTCGAGGCGGATCGTTGTTCTGAAGAGTCGTGCTTGAGTGCTTCCCCGAAAGATCAGGCCGCGAAGTGTCTCCGAGTCAAGTGGGATGAATAATGGTCGAGTCGAGGGGCCGGGCGACCCCATCTCTTACCCTCAATTCGAAGGCACCCCTCGGCCGGGGATCTTAAGCGGGAACGACGGCTTGGGGTTTCTGCGCTTCAAAGATGAATTTGGGGGCGGTTAGACTGCCCGGCGCGAGTGACCAACCGCCACGATATTCAGAGCACGCAGCGGTGTAACCGAGTTTGAGTGCCGTCTGTTCGAGTTCGCGAGGAGTGACGAGGGCGCAGTGGCCGCCTTCGAGCCCGGCGTATGAATGTCGCCACTTGAGGGGGTTGTGGCCTTTCAACCAGCAGGTCATCCGTCTTGCCCAGACGCCGATTTGGATGCGCAAATCGTTGTCGGTGTGGAGCAGGACGATGCCGCCAGGTCTCAAGACGCGATAGATCTCCCCGAGGAACCGGGATTGGTCAGGAATGTGTTCGACGACATCCCACGAGACGACAGCGTCGAACGACTCGTCTTCAAAGGATAGGTTGAGAGCGTCGCCGGTTTGAATTTTCACGTCCAGATTGAGCTCGGGCAAGATCGTTTGGCCGATCTCGATCGACCGCTCGGAGAGGTCGATTCCCGTCACCCGGTGGCCGTGTCGGGCGATCTCGCAGCCGACCTGCCCACTCGAGCACCCGACTTCGAGAACCTCGGCCGAGTCGGTGAGACGTTCTTGAATCTGCTCACCGGCTAACACGATGCGACGCCGGTTCCCCGCCATCCACTTTTGGTAGAAATCCCAGTCATTCCCGATGAGCGTCCGCACCCGATCGGATTCGGGGAGTCCAAAGTAAAAGGCGCGCGCGAATTCTGCCTCGAGCTCGAGGCTATTCCAGAACCGCTCGGCGATCTCGACCTCGCGCGCCGTCTTCGGGTTTCCTAACTCAGCCGAACTCAGCATCGAACCTCCCATTCGGACCACCTCGAAATATCGGCCCGAAATCCGAGACGGTTTGGGAGAAATAAAAGGTTCTCAGCAATTTTGGAAGCGAGCAGCGCCGAGCCTGCAGTGGCCAGACGCTAGAGACTCTCGAGCACCCGATCGAATTCTGCTGCGATACGTTTGAAGCCCTTTCGGGTCGGGTGGAGCTCGTTGTCCCACCACTTCTGATAATTGCCCTCTTGGGGGAGGACGCCGCGAAGGTCGACGTGCTGGACATGTTCAAAACCGGGTTCGGCCTCCAGTTGAATCTGCATCTGGTTCATACGATCGATCAGTGTTTGGAGGAGCTGACGGTTCTCCTCCCCGTCGCGATAGCCCTTCCGTTCGAGGCCGGGGAGGAGCCAAGGTCCGGGGAGTAGCCACCAACCACTCCAGTAGCCGCGACCGTCGGGGACGGGGTAGTCGTACCCGTGCAGGAGAATCGGGAGTTTGGTGCCGAGTTGCTCCTCGGCGAGTTTCGTCACCGCGCCAACGATCGTGATCGTGCTGTCTCGAAGCCGCGTATCGATCACACCCTGGAGAATCGATTCATTGAGCCCGCGAAGTGGCGAATCGCTGTGGTTGAAGAACTGCGCGAATTCATCCCCCGCGACATCGTTACCTCCGCCCGACAGGAGGATCGCTCGAGGCGGTCGCCCACGTTCGAGCATCCGCTCGAGCTTGCGCAGGAGATGGCTGAGTTGACCTCCGGAATAGGCCATCGCTTCGAGCGTATCTCCTTTGTGCGCGACGGCCTCGACTTCGTAGTCGTACTCATCCTCGAGAAGAGTCAAGACATCGAACCAAGGATAATCAAACCAAGAGTCGCCCTCAGCGATAAGAGGAGTCGATCCCCGAGGCGATCCCTCTTCTCGCCGTTCTCGCTTCTTGGCCAAAGTCTTCTGACGCTGCTTGAGAACCTTGGCCGCAATGGCTTCGCCGGCGGCGAAGCTCGGACGAGGTGGCGAGCCCGCAGCTGCGGTAAGCGCAGTCGAAATGGGAACGCTCGTCTGAGCGGAAGAGCGCTCGCCTTCAAAGAGCTTCCACTCCTTCATCGCCATAGATCCGTAGAGATTGGGCGCCTGGGGATACTGCTGCGATGGGAGTGATTGGCGAATTTGCCGGTGCCAATCTTCATAGTTACTGCCGGGTCTGAGTTTGGGGAGTTCGCGCAGCGCGACAAAGGTAAACGCGCCATTGGGTCGTCCCTGAAACCACGCGTCGTAGCTATATTCGCGGTCCTGGCAACCCGAGAGAAGGAGCGCTCCGCGGCGTCCGGGTGGGCTCCCCGGATGGATGCGAGTCGCGTTCTCGTCGTGGGTATCGAGTTCCGGGCGAAAAACGCTCGGAGGGAGGAAGCGGACGAGCCGTTGGGGGGCTGTAGTCTCGCGAGTCGTCGGCGGAGTATCGACGGCATGAAATCGAGCCATAGTTCCCGAGTGACAAGAATCCGAAATGACGATCCAACGGACTCCAGGCTTCTGCGTGGCGTAGATATCGAAGAGTTCGTCATCGCTGATCGGCCCGGCGCTCATGATATCGTAGGGGACCCAGCATTCGTCGGTCCCATCGGGTTCGTCGTGATTTTGATCCGGCACAAACGTGCCATGCCCCGAAAACGTCACAAAAACGACGTCACCGGCGCGGGCCGTCTGGGCGAGCGAATGCAGCGCGTGGCGAATCGCCGCCGCGGTTGCCGCTCGATCCAAAAGGAGATGGCAAGTAAATCCCCTGGCTTCGAGAGCGTGAGACCAGTCGCGCGCGTCATTGACGCAGCCGTGGAGGTCTGAGTTGGTCCCGGGGTAATCATTGATCCCGATACAAACGGCAATCTTCTTCGCACTCATCCTCGTACCCATAGTTTCATCGTTGCGCCCACCATTTCATTCGACCTGTTTGCGACCTGTTCGATTCGCCCTTAGCAGCGCGCCCGAAAACTCATTCCGCGCGGGAGGTCGAGCTTCCTTCGCCTAGCGCCCCCGGCGAACCTCGACGTATGACCAATACGCCTTCGATTCGCCGGGGGC
>CAYZYD010000373.1:0-4841 GCA_964482505.1 uncultured Planctomycetia bacterium
TCGCTGCAACTCGACCACCCCCACACCGGCCGGACACTCGCACTCAAAGTCGGGTTCCTCGATTGTGGCGAGGCCGATTTTCACCACGAACTTGCGGCTGCACTGAACCTTGGCGGTGATGTGATCGGCGTCGACGTCGGCGAGCTCGACGCGGCCGTCGGCAAAATAGTGTTCTCCCCGATTGCGTTCGAGATCCGGAAAGTGGTGGGCGAGTCGTTCGCTAAGTGGCACTTTATGAAGCTGAGACTTATCCAAGGTTGACGCGGTGTGTGAAAAGACACCCGCGAACTCGACTCCGCGAAAAGGCTCGGGCGTCAGCGTATTGGGAGCTCTTCGACCGCGGGAGTCTTTGGAAACAGGTGATCGTCATGCAGAATGCGAAGACATAGAAATTCGACGCCGCAAAAAGCTTCGAGGTTCAAAAGAGAGTACGGGTCAAAAAAAGTACGGCTGCCAAGAAAACGATGTCGAGCGAGCGGGTCCGCGTCTCAAGTGACGGCGACCCGAGCTAATTCGAAGCGAAACATTCTACCACAGCTTTGCTGAACCGAGCAGGCTCCTTCAAAAAGTCTCGGCTGGGGGTGAGATCCGGTTTCCTACGGTCCCGACTCGCGCGGGCCAAACTCAGGAGAGCCAAACTCACGAACAGAAGTGTGGCGATTAAGGATCCAGGTTGAGGAGGGGGAAGAAGAGTCGAGACTCTTCGCGGATACTTTCGCGGCTCTCTGGGTCGAGATCGAACTCGAGAAGTGTCTCAAACGTGGCGCATTGCTCGGCCAAGGCGCTTTCGATCGCCCAGAGCGGCAGGCTGATCTGGGCCAAGCCCGTCTTGGTCGCGGTTTCGGCGATAGCGAACCGCCAGTCCTGGCTGAGTCGACGCAGATCGACTCGAGGCTCAAGCCGGTACGAGTGCCGGATGCGCTTCGCAAACCCCGCCTCGATCTCGTCGAGCGAATCCCCTTGAATCGAAACCAAACTCCCCGTGAAGAGGAGACCCGGCGAGAAGAAATCGTACCCGAGCAAATCGGCGGTCGCTCTCGGCTTGAGCACGCGCTGCTGGTCCGGACGGAGGAGCTCGAGAAGCTCCGTCTGAAAATCGATCTTCCGGGCCAGCTCGCGCTCAAGGGCGCGGAGTTCGAGCCCTTCTCCTCGGCGCGCGACCTCTTCACGGACTGCAGCCTGTTCCTCGCGGTGGTAGTCGAGGAGTCGCTCGTCGATCGTGTCGAGCTGGTCCGCTGAACAGGGGACGCCCTCAAGGTCGAGATAGGCGCGCGCGAGTCGCGTAACAAACTCGGGGTGTGTGAACTCGCCGTTGATCGTGGTGTGGGTCGGGAACTCGCCGGCGAACGGGATCACAAAATTCACGACCTCTTGATTGACCGCGATCGCCTCGAGGGGCAGGTCGACTTCACGGGTCGCCTCGTACTTTTCCGCAGTCGCGATCAGGATGCGTGTCGCTCTCTGGACGAGACTCGCAAGCTTGGGCCAATCTGCAGCATCGAGCCGTCGCTGTAGTTCGGCTGATCGCGGGTTGGGTATTTCGCCTCGCACCTCGAGCGGCTCCGCGAGCTTGGCTATGAGTGCGCGGTGCTGACCCTCGAGCTGTTCGATGCGTAGAGCGCGCTCTGTGAGAAGTGCGTCGAGCTCACTAGCTCGGTCCTCGAGTTCTGCGAGAGCGTCAGGAGTCTCGATTCGTTCTGCACGGGCTTGCGCCGGGGAGCCCGCGGGATAGGCCCCAGAGGGTTGACTCTGGGTGCCGGTGACGACCCCGACCACGAGACCCACCGTGGCCGCCGCCGTCAGCAACCAAGTCGAGTTGGGAATCACCAAAGCAAGCGTCGAAGGGGCGGCCGCGGGAGCGGCGCTCGTCGCGCTGAGAACTCCCAACCCGTCGAGTTCACGGAGCGGGATCGCGAGCAGGGCCAGCCCCGATCGCCACTCGGGCCCCGACGAACCGAGGTCGCGGCGAAGCTGGTCGAGGCCGCGTTGGATTCGGGTCCAGACCGTCGAGCTTGGCACTCCGAGGAGTCGGGAAAGTTCAGCCGGCGAGAGATCTTCGAAGTAGTAGAGTAACAGCGTCGATCGGTAGGGCTCTTCGAGCCGCATCACCGCCTCGACCACGACGCGGTGCTGCTCGGCGCGCTCGACGACCCAGGCGGGATCGGTCTGCGAACCATCGGATTCCCGAGGCTGCTGTCGACGCCAACTCTGCTCGTGCTTGGCTCGACGATATTCGGATCGGTGGCTCCGGCTGGAGAGGTTTCGAATCACCTGTGTGAGCCAGCCGCCGAGGGCACTGGGGTCACGGGGCGGCTTCTTAAGCGCGGCGAGCCAGGTCTCTTGAACGAGATCTTGGACTCGATCCGGCCCCACGAGTTGACGCGCAAGCGTTGTCACCCAGGCCGAATTCTTGAGCAACTCTTCGACTGGCACTGGTTCGGGACGGGTCACGTGAGTCCAATCTGCCTGGGGCAACTCTCTTACCCCCATTATTCACGAACCGCGTAGCGAGAAGTCGCAGTAGCGGGCTCGTGAATAATGCGGGCTAAGGACAACTCTCTGAGAGCTGGGCCGCGTGGAGCACTCATAGCGGAAGGCTGTATTCGAGGCTGGCGGCGCGGGGGATCGCTGCGTTGAGGATCTCGGCCTTGGGGATTCCTCGTAGAAGAAGACTCGCGGAGCGATCCTTTTCCTTATCCGCCTGAGTTTACCGGCTTCTCGAGCCCATTCGCGGTTATAGTTCCCGACCCGAGCGCAGAGTGCCCCTCGGATCTGAAAAAACTCTGGGCGACGCAGCCCCCGCGATCTGCGGGTCGAAGCCGGGAGACGGGGAGGCGGGTAACAACCCCCCAAGTCTCCCCAAACCCCGGTCGAGAGCCTTGCTCAACGCGCTCGTCAGCGATGTTCATGAACCGCGCGGCTACCGACCTTCAAAGCGATTCCACCATGGTCCGATCCCCTAATTACCAACCCGGCAGAACCGATCCGTCGACCGAAGCGACAGGATCTGATTCTGCTTGGGATCTGCCCAGGAAGATCCCGCCGGCTCGCCGGATCTTCTGTAACCGCACGCTTAACCTTCGGTCGATCCAAGCGATCGGCTACGACATGGATTACACCCTGATCCACTACCAGGTCGAAACTTGGGAGCGTCGGGCGTTTCAGCATCTCCGCGAAAAGGTCGATGCGCTCGGCGTCGATACGAGCCGCGTCGAGTTTGATCCGAGCTTTGTGATCCGCGGGCTTATCGTCGATCGCGAACTCGGCAACATCGTGAAGGCCAATCGCTTCGGGTATATCAAGCGAGCTCGTCACGGGGGTCGCTTTCTCGACCACGACGAACAGCGTGAACTCTACGGTCGCGTAACCGTTGAAACAGGCCAACCCCGTTGGTCATTCGTCAATACGTTCTTCTCGATATCGAGCGCCTGCCTCTTTGCGCAACTCGTCGAAGACTTCGATGGCGGCAAGATCCCCGGCGTCGCGACCTACGCGGCCCTCTACGATCTCGTCAACAACGCTCTCGACGAGGCTCATATGGAGGGCGCGCTCAAGGCGGACATTATCAAGAATCCGGGGACCTATATCGAACTCGACCCCGAAACTCCGCAGGCGCTACTCGATCAGAAGCAGTCGGGAAAACGGCTACTCCTGATTACAAACTCAGAATGGCACTACACCGCGGCGATGATGAGCTTCTGCTTTGATCCCTTTCTGCCCGCCGATATTCGCTGGCGAGATCTCTTCGACCTGGTCCTCGTAGGCGCAGGGAAGCCCCGGTTTTTTTCGAGTCGACCGCTCTGTTTTCGAGTCGTCAACGAAGCGGGCGATCTTCGCCCCCACCGGCAACCGCTCAAGGTCGGGGAAGCCTACCTCGGCGGGAGTGCCCAACTCGTCGAGGAGAGCCTCGGCCTTGACGGAAACTCGATCCTCTTTGTCGGTGATCACATCTACTCTGACGTCCACGCCTCGAAGAACGTCCGGCGCTGGCGAACCGCAGTGATCGTCCGAGAGCTCGAAGACGAGTTGAAGTCGCTCGTCGCGAGCGCTGACGGTTTGACACAGCTCGAAGAGAAGATGGCGGAGAAGAGTCAGATCGAAGAAGAGCTCAGTCAGTGGCGCCTCCTGGCCCAGAGGCTCAACCAATCCGATACCGAGGAGCGCTCGCCAGTCCTCGAGGGCGCTGAGATCCAACGCGAGATGAGCCGGCTCAAGCAGCGGCTCGTCACGCTTGACGAAGTCATCGCGCCGCTCGCGCGCGCGGCCTCGCAGCAATCTCATCCCGACTGGGGGCTTCTCCTGAGAACGGGGGCGGACAAGAGCTATCTCGCGCGGCAGATCGAGAGCTACGCAGATATCTACACGTCTCGAGCTTCAAACTTCCTCGCGCATACGCCCTACGGCTACTTTCGTTCACCGCGGGGAAGCCTCCCCCACGACCCTTTCCCGGCCATTCCCCCCTTTTCGGTCCGCGACCTCGACGATTGAAACGCCCCAAAAAGTGACGGCCGGCGGGTGGGGGACCCGCCGGCCGAATATAGTTCGGGACGTTCCGGGCCGGGGGGAGGCCACCCGAACGCCCCTGAGCAGTAAGGGGTTTCGGTGATCTGAAGCCTCTGGCCCGCGAACTTGGTATAGATTAGCCCAAGCCCATGCTTGAGATTCAAGGAAGATGCACCCCTCGCATAAAGACCAAGTTCAAGCCTCTGTGAAGCTTCGTCAATCGTGTATCTCGCCTTCGACGACGACTGCTAGTGTCCTGTTCGAAAAGTTCGAGCAAGAATCGTCGGCCCTCGACCTCCCTGGCGTTGTTGCCGCTCCTCGAAGGAGTTACCAATCCG
>CAYZYD010000374.1:0-4822 GCA_964482505.1 uncultured Planctomycetia bacterium
AAAATCGTCGGCGAGGGAGTGGAAGCAATTCCGGAACTAGTAAGACTTCTGCGAGAAGAGGCGAAGGTTATCTGATGAATATTCTAGTCTTTGTCGAACAACGTGAAGGCGAACTCAAAAAGGCGAGTCTCGAAGTCTTAGGCGAAGCGCGCAAACACGCCGATAGCGCCGGGGGCCAGGTGATCGGGATGACTTTGGGGACGGGTCTGAGTCGAGTAGTCGAAGCAGTACAGACGGCGGGTGCACACAAGCTTCTCGTCGCCGATGACGAGTCCCTTAACCAGGCGGCCCCCGATCAACTCGCGAGTGAACTGCTCGTTGCCATCGAGGAGTACGGTTGCCAGGCTGCATTCTTTCCCTGCACCGTCCTCGGTCGCGAGTTATCAGCCCAAGTCGCGATCGAAAAGGACACCTGCGTGGCGGCAGACTGCATCGAAGTCCAGCTTGAATCGGGATCCTTCCGGGTAAAGCGACCCGTCTACGCGGGCAAGGCGGTCTTGGAGGCCTCTCTAACCGGGCCCTTCTCTGTCATCTCTATTCGACCCAATTACGGTACCTTGAAGGAAGACTATCCCGCCACTGAACGTGTCGTCTTTGAGCCCAAGGCCGCCGCATCGGCTAATATGTTTACGCTCACGGAGCGCAAGACTGAAACTGGAAAGGCCGCAGACCTTACAGAGGCGGACGTCATCGTTTCGGGAGGTCGCGGCATGCAAGGACCTGAGAATTTTAGGATTCTAGAAGAACTCGCGGAGGCTATCGGAGCCACCGTAGGGGCCTCCCGCGCGGCCGTTGATGCGGGCTGGCGGCCTCATTCCGATCAAGTCGGCCAGACCGGTAAGACCGTGAGTCCAAAACTCTACTTCGCCTTCGGTATCTCGGGTGCAATCCAGCACCTCGCGGGGATGTCCTCTTCGCGCTGTATTGTCGCAATCAATAAAGATCCCAACGCGCCGATTTTTCAAGTCTCGAACTACGGTATCGTCGGAGACCTCTTTGAAATTGCGCCGGCCTTGCAGGCGGAGCTCACCAAGAGCTCTTGAGTGACGGTCCTATAGTTTTTGACCCGTTAGCCTTCTGGTGAAGCGGCATGCTGCGGTCGGCCCCTCTGCGATCGCCAAGAGGCCTGCTGTCCGCGTCAAATGAACGGGTTTGATTTTAGGGGCCCGACAGGTCGCTTTCGGCCGTCCGCCTTCCTCGCTCGGGAACTTCTTACAACCTTCTCGGCCCGATTTATCAATACGCGGGAGAGAGTTATCGGCCGATCAGCAATTCCCGTCGATCGGCCAAGTCCGGAGCTCCCTAGTGTCCTGTTCGAAAAGTTCGAGTGAGAACTCGGCGAGCCATTCGGCATTCCTGGCTAGGCGCCGCGACGCAAGTCGGATTGGTAACTCCTTCGAGGAGCGGCAACAACGCCAGGGAGGTCGAGGGCCGGCGATTCTTGCTCGAACTTTTCGAACAGGACACTAGCTTGGCGCACCCCATCGAAGCCATCGTATAATTAATGGGGAATTATCCTGGACCGCAACTTATCAGCGGGCATCAGGTCGAAGAAGGAATATCGATGGCTTCGTCAATTATCGAGCAGATCATGGAAAACGTGCGAAACGGGGCGCGCCTCCCCTCGCACGCAATGACAGCCTCGCAGGTTGTTCCGAAATCAGAGCCAATCGCTCGCCCGAAGGAGCCGACGGTTCCTTCAGTCGGCATTGATCAAGAGTTTGAGCGTTTGTTACGCCAAACTGTCGCGGCGATACCCAATCTCAAATCACCCACCCAACGCCATTATGTCCAGAACCTGTTTGCTCGGGTGGTCCGGAGCGAGCTCGGCGAGCTCGACGCCGCGAGCTCAACCTCGACGAATCGCGAAGGGCTGAATCTCGACGAGGTCATGAACGCTATCTCGCGGCTCGACGAGAAGATCAATCAGCTCTCGCAGCGTTCAGAGGGACCGGAGACACAGCAGTTGTTAAGTCGCCTCGACGCGCTTTCATCCGAACTCGCTAGCGCGGCACTCCGGCCCGCGGAAGCTCAAGTGACGACAGCTACTTCTAACGATCAAGACGATCCCAACCTCGGCCGCGACCCGAGTCCGAGCTCCGACTCAACCGCGGCCCGCGTTCCCCTCGACGACATTCAGGGGATGATTGAGTTCCTCCGTTAACATGGCCGAACCCTACGGACTTCAGCTCAAACTCGAGACGGGCCCGCGACGGGGCATTAGTTATCCTATCTCAGCCGAGAGCGTGACGCTGGGAAGAGGTCCCTCGGCTGATATCTGCCTTCCCGATTCGTCGCTGCTTCCTCAGCACGTCCGGCTTGAAGTCAACTCCCAAGCGGGACTGATCGTTCAAGGTTACGGACCCGTCCTGCACAACGGGCGCGAGATTGAAAAGGCGATACTCAAAGCGGGCGATATGATTTCGCTCGGCCACAGCGATATTCTCGTGGCGGTTACTACGGAGCAACTCGATGGTCAGCGTGTCACCGACCTCGCACTGAGAGAACTTCTCGGTCGCCTCAAATTGCCGGCCAAGCAGAAGCTCTCAAGCTTGAGCCTGGACCTGCAATCATCGGGGGCTGCATCCTATTTGAGCGTCGCCGACTATTTTCACCAAATCGCCCGACTGACGATCGCCGAGTACGGGCTTTCTGAAATGATTTTTGTCGGCTGGGATGACGGCTTTGAGTCGCTGCCCTCTACCTATTCTGTAACGAACGAAGCGACGACGCAGCCCAAAGCTGCTTCCGCATTTATCGAATGCGCCGAAGTGACGATCAAGTCTCAGATTCAAACTCGGGCGATCGTCGGCCCCAAGGAGTTCCTCTTTACTCCCGTGGTTCCCAACGGGACCTCGATCTTCGCACTTGCGTACCCCACTCCACCAAACCGTCGGCGCGAGGAGTGGGAGGCGCTTGGGCTCTTATTAGGGTTGGGGCTCGAACGCTTCGCGAATACGCAAACGCTGATCTCAATCCAAGAGAATCTCTCGGGCTTGATCCAGAGTATGGAAGAGCAGCTCGAGCATCACGACAAGCTAACCACCCTGGGGAATTTGGCGGGTGCCCTCGCCCACGACCTCAAGACTCCGCTCAGCGGCATCCTCGGGTTCGTCGAGCTCGCCCAGAGGCACGCCGCGACGGTGGAGGATCCTCGAAAGCTCATCAGCTATCTCGACCGCGCCTACGAAGCGGCTGAATACTGCTGCGCGATGAGCCGCAATGTTCTCGCGTTCGCCAGCGAACCCGATGGGGTCAAACACGAAGAGTCGTTCCAAGTGAAGCGGGCGGTCCAGCGCGCAATTTCTATCTGCCAGTTTCACCGGACCTTTGGTGAGGTGAAAGTCACGATCGAGATCCCCGAAGAACACAAGATTGCTGGTAGCGCGTCCGCCCTGCAGCAGATTATTGTGAATCTCGTCACCAACGCCTGTGACGCTCTCGTCGAAATGGGTCGTACCGACGGCGAAGTCGTCGTCAGAAGTGTCGAGAATGGCGAAGATTTGATCCTTGAGGTTGCGGATAACGGCCCGGGGATACCCGAATCTATGCTCGACGAGATCTTTCAGCCGCTTTACTCGACGAAGAAAGCTGGTGAAGGAACCGGTCTCGGTCTCTATATCGTCGACTGCCTCGCCCGCGAGGCGGGCGGTCGAATCGACGTAAGCTCTTCGAGTTTGGGTACTCAGTTTTCGATTACTCTCCCCGGAAAGATCGAAGCGCTCAGTTCCGAATCCAAGGTATTTCTTCAAAAAGTGTCCCGAGAGGGCTGACCGTGTCCGAGCAGCTCTCTTCGCAGCCAGCCGCGAGGCGAGATCGCGAGCGGATCTTGGTCGTCGATGACGAGAAGTTCATCGGAGACGCCCTAGCTGTTTATCTACAAAGTGAAGGTTTTTTGGTTGAAGCCTGCACGTCGGGCGAAACTGCGATCAAGAAGCTCACGTCGAACGACTACGCGCTTGCCGTTGTCGACGTCTTGATGCCCGGCATCAGCGGGCTCGATCTACTCACTCATATCAAACTCGAGCGGCCCGACACCGAAGTTATCGTCTCGAGTGGCTGTGGAAGCCTCGAAGTTGCCGTCGAAGCTCTCCGCCGGGGTGCGTATGACTACATTGCAAAGCCAATTCTCGACTACGATGAAGAGTTGCTGAAAATCGTCTCCAAAGCCCTAGAGCGTCGCCGGCTCTTCGCGCGTAATCGCGAGCTCCATCGCAACCTGCTAGAGCAAACTCAAGAGCTAGAGCATGCTCGTCGCGAGCTCACAAAACATGGCCGGGAGAATCGCGACCTGCTCTTGGGGCTGCTCCAGCTGACCCAGGCAGAGAACTACCGAGAACTGTGTGAGTGCCTCCAGCGGACGCTTCCCAAGCTCGGCATCTCGGGGCTGACCTGGGTCCGGTTCGAGGACGAAGAAATCGCATTAACCGAAATCGGCACTGTTCAGGTGAGTGAGAAGCGGCTTCCCCTGAGTAGCCCGCCCGGACCACCCCTTGAAGGATTGGAGAACTCCCTCTCCCCGCTTGAGGTTGGCGCCTTGCGCAAAGTAAATCTCAGTCATTCGACCGCCAATTGGCAGCAGCTCTTCCCCTGCCGGATTTTCGCAGGTTCGTTTGGATTCCTCGCTCTTCCTCGAGAGCTTCACGGTGAAACGGCGCAACTCACCCAACTGATCGCCAGTGTGCTCGCGACGGCGTGCGACGCCTTGATACCGGCGAGTTCTTAGGACGATAAGCGTTAGGTAAGAGAAACCTACCTTTCCACTTTGCTCTAGTGTCCTGTTCGAAAAGTTCGAGCAAGAATCGCCGGCCCTCGACCTCCC
>CAYZYD010000375.1:0-4813 GCA_964482505.1 uncultured Planctomycetia bacterium
GACCGCGCGCCTGCTCGGGGGAGAGGTAGTAGGGCGTGCCCATCCGCTTGTGTTCGGCCGACATCATATTGGCGTCGGTCAGCGGCAGCGAAAGTCCAAAGTCGGCGATCTTCACCACTCCAGTTGAACTGATCAGGATATTGTCGGGCTTGAGATCGCGGTGGAGCAGGCCGTGCTCGTGGGATTTGGAGAGGCCGAGCGCGAGTGATTCGGCGAGATCGAGAGTCTCGGTATCGTCGAGCGGGCCCCCCTCGTTGATCTTGGCTTTGAGCGTGACGCCGTCGATATACTCCATCGCGATGTAGTAATAGCCGTCGGACTCGCCAGCATCGATCGCGAGGACCACATTGGGGTGCTCGACTTTGGCGGCGACCCGAGCTTCGCGGATGAACATATCGACGAACTTCGGATTGTCGGCGAGTTGAGGGTGGAGGATTTTTACCGCCACGATTTTATCGAGCGTCACTTGGTTGGCTCGGTAGACGGTGCCCATGACGCCGCGCCCGAGCGAGTTGAGGATTTCAAAACCGCCGACTCGCTCGGGGGGAAGAACTCGTCGCAAGGCGAGATTGAGCTTGTCTGCTTGTTCTTGGGTCAGAAGCTCCTTCTCGACTCCGAGCTCAGCGATGCTCTTCTCGGTACCGAGTTCCTGGCGTTTCTCAAACGCGGTCAGAAGCTCTCCGGCCTGTTCTGAACTCAACATTTCATTTTTGACGGCGAGCTTTAAGAACTCGGTTTCACGGTCTCTGGCCATCGACGTCTCATTCGCAACAGATAATGGTGGTGTGGATTGGGGGAGGGGCTGGCTCGGCCGCGGGCGGCGAAGGGTGAGCACGCGGCGCGGGCAGCTCCGGCAGACCCGGGCGAGGGGGCTGCTCGGTTAGTGTAGGTCGGGACCCGGGCTCGACAAAGTCGAAAGCTGGCTCGAGTAATGAGTTTTTCCCCCGCCGAAGGGCGACCCGACCAGTGGGGAGACCCCGCCGACACCCGATCGCTCGGATCATAGCAGTATCCCTGTCACAGTGAACAGTCGTTCTTCCCGAGCCCGTGCGGGGCGGGTGACGAAATCGGGTCGAAGCCTCGGCACCCACGTCGGAACCGGGTACTTTCGCGAGAGCCGTTACGGCAATCGAAAGGAACTCACTCTTGCTACGACTTCCCCCTCGACAAATCCGACTGTTTCTCGGGATCACGCTGCTTCTGGCTGGTTCCGGAGCCACCGTCGCCGAGGAGCCCGGCCCGGTTCACTACGAACTGACCGTCTTGCTCGATCCCGAGACTCAGAGTCTGCGGGTTCGCGGAGAGATTCGCGGGAACGCTCTCGCGGAGTTCGAACTCGACCGCGGCCTCAAGCTCGACCCGTCGCTGACTTCGACCGAACTCGTCGTTACCGAGGGCCGATTGAGTCGTTATCGACTGAATGGTCCCCAAGCGGACCGGATCCGAATCGCTTACGCTGGACCGCTCGCCTACCCGGTCGAGCAGAAGAGCCGCGAGTACGCGCGCAGCTTTTCGGAGACGCCGGGGATTATCGAGCCGCGCGGGGCGGTGCTATCGTTTGCAAGTGGTTGGGTTCCCAACTTCGGTCGACGTCTCGTGACGGCCCAACTCAAAGTCGAAACCCCCGAGGCTTGGCGCGTTGTCACCACGGGTCGCAAGACGAGCGAGGAGGTCGAGGAGTCGAAGCGGGCGACGACCTATACGATCGAAAATCCGCTCGACGATCTCTATCTGGTGGCAGGTCCGTTTCATGTCTTCTCGCGACCGGCCGGTTCGGTCGAGGCGCTCGCGTATCTCCGAGTTCCCGACGCTAATCTGGCCCAGAAGTACCTCGAGGCGACGAGCCAGTATCTCGAGATGTACCGGACTTTGATCGGGCGCTATCCGTTTTCAAAGTTCGCGTTGGTCGAGAACTTCTGGGAGACCGGATACGGCATGCCGAGCTTCACCCTGCTCGGCCCTCGCGTGATCAGGCTTCCCTTTATCCTGCACTCGTCCTATCCCCATGAGATCCTGCACAAATACTGGGGCAACTCGGTCTTCGTCGACTACGCCCAGGGAAACTGGTGCGAAGGATTGACCGCCTACCTCGCCGACCACCTCGTCAAGGAGGGCTACGGCCGGGGTCGAGAGTACCGGTTTGAGTCGCTGGTCCGCTACCGGAGCTACGTGCAGGAGCAGCGGGACTTCCCCCTGATTGAGTTTCGTAGTCGACACTCGGCCGCGACGGAAGCGGTGGGATACGGCAAGGCGATGATGATCTTTCATATGATCCGCCGCGAAATCGGCGACGACTCGTTTGCGCGCGCGCTCCAGCGCTTCTATCGCAAACACCGGTTTCAACGGGCGACCTTTCTCGATCTCGGGGCGGCCTTTGCCGAGGTCGACGGCCGCGACGTCCGGAGTTTCGTCGGCCGTTGGATCAAATCCCGGGGGGCTCTCAAGCTCGGTTTGGAGTCCATCGCGAGTTCGGAGAAGCGGGCCCGCTATCGAGTGACGGCTCGTCCGCGCGAACTCGCCGAAGGCTTGCGGGTGACCGTAGCGGTTTCGCGCATGGATCGCGAGCGCGCGGAGATCCTGCGCGTCGAGCTTAAGGGCGAGGGAGACCTCGCACGGGGCGAATTCGAAGTCGATCGAGCCGGGCTCGCTTCGATCGACGTCGACCCAGAGTACGATCTCTTTCGCGAGCTGGATCCGCGCGAGATCCCTTCGACTCTCGGCGATCTCTTCGGTTCGAATCGCGTGACGATCGTGCTGCCGACGCGAGAGTCCACCTTTTCCCCCGACGCTTGGCGCGAGCTCTCAAACGCCTGGAGTCAGCCGGATTCTGTGGGCGCGAGCACCTTTCGAGTGGTCACCGACCGCGATCTCGAGACGCTTCCCGAGGGCGCCGTCTGGATTCTCGGTTCGGGTAATCTCTGGGCCGATCGGGTCAGCGAGGTCGTCTTAGTCTACGGCGCGACGGCGACCGAGGATCAGTTGATATTCGGAGAAGCCGACGTACCCCGCGAGAACCACTCCTATGTCTTCACCGGCTTCAGCGAGAAGACTGTCCTGGGCTGGATTGGTAGCGCCCGCGCCGACGCGATTCCGGGCTTGATCCGCAAGCTGCCGCACTACGGCAAGTACTCCTATCTCGCCTTTGAAGGTGCTGAACCGACGAATGTCGTCAAAGGGCGGTGGCCTACTGCGGGGTCGTCGCTTTCGCTGACTCTTGCGAAAGGAAACCGTGGGACCTTGCCCAAGCGCGAGCCCCTCGCTCGACTCGCGCCAGTCTTCGATTCCAAGCGGCTCGAGCAGACGGTGGTGACGCTCGCTGCCGATGAGTTTGAAGGTCGCGGAGTTGGCACCAAAGGTTTGGTACGAGCGGCTGAGTTCATCGCTCGCGAGTTTGAGCAAATCGGTCTCAAACCCCTCGGGGCGGATTACCGTCAGCCGTTTCAACTCGAAGAAGGCCCCGGAGGCAATTCCTACCGGCTCGAGAACATCGTCGGGTATCTGCCCGGATCGGGTGAGCTGAGTTCGGCTCCGGTCGTGGTGGGGGCGCATTACGACCACCTGGGCCGGGGTTGGCCTGAGGCGCGGGCGGCCGATACGGGGCAGATCTTTAATGGGGCGGACGACAACGCCTCGGGAGTGGCGGTCCTACTCGAAGTCGCCCGGCTACTTGCTGAGACCCATCAGCCGCAGCGTTCGATTATCTTCGTCGCCTTTTCGGGCGAGGAGTGCGGGCTTCGTGGATCGCGACACTTCGTCTCTCAGGAGGCGATCGGTCCGTTTCGAACGCAGGACCTCTTTGCGATGATCAATATCGACTCAGTCGGTCGACTGGAGGGACGCAAGTTCACCGTGTTCGGGGCTTCGAGCGCTTATGAGTGGCCCCACATCGCGATGGGCGTCGGCTTCACCACCGGAGTCGAGTCACAGGTCGTCCAGCGCGATTTTGGTTCGGGGGATCACCGCGCCTTTCTCGAGCGCGGAATCCCGGCGATTCACCTTTTCGGCGGCGCTCACGACGACTTTCACCGCCCGACGGATGATGCGGAGCGCATCGACCTCGCAGGACTCGTCAAGGCGGCGACCTGGTTGCGCGAATCGCTCGTCTATCTCTCGGATCGGGAAGCGCCCCTCAAAGTGCAGATCGACTCGGCGACTTCGAGTCAACCGGCAGCAGGATCGAGTTCGAGCCGCCGGGTCGCCCTCGGTACCCTGCCGGACTTTACTTACGAGGGTGAGGGGGTGCGCATCGAGAGTGTGCGCGAGGGGAGCCCCGCGGGTCGTGCAGGCCTTCGGGCCGGAGACTTGATCGTCGAGGCGGACGGCGAGCCGATCCGAGATCTCGTCAGCTATTCGGATTGGCTCAAGCGACGTCAGCCCGGTGACCGCGTCACGATCCGAGTGAACCGGAACGGCCAGATTCTCGAGCTCGAAGCGACCCTCGAGGCGCGTTAGCAGCGCCAATCTGCCTGCGTTTCGCGACAAACCCTCGAACGATCGTGGAGCGGCGGAAGTCGAAATCTCGCCCTCGTGGCTCGAGCGCCCTTTTTCGGCGGGCTGCTGGCGCGGGGTTTTGCCAAGGTCCAGACCTTTCTGGCCGCAAAGCCATTGACCTGGGCCGCCTGAATCAACGACCTTTTGGACTCTGTACGTTGTGGAGGCTCACAAACCGTCTGGGAGGACTCGAGAGCGGCTCGAGAGCGGGTTCTGAGCCGAGTCGGATACGTCGCCACGCCCGGGTTTCCCCTAGCAGCCCGCCCGAAAACTGCTTTCGATGCGGGAGGTCGAGGATTCGAGCCCAGTGCCTCGGGCGAAC
>CAYZYD010000376.1:0-4812 GCA_964482505.1 uncultured Planctomycetia bacterium
AGGATTGAGCGGGGGAATCTCTGTAGCAATTCTTGGTAGGCTGGGGTGGTACCACTGCTACAGAGATCCTGGATGATCTTGGCCAGCCCTTTCCCAATTCCCTCAATTTCTTGCAACGTCTTAGCGTCGACTGCCGTTTCCAGGTCGCCATCCCAGTCGAGGAGATTGTTCGCCCCATTCTTGAAGGCGAGGATTTCAAATGGGTTGGCGTCGGAGAGCTCGAGTAAGGTCGCCATCTCTTCCAAGATCTGGGCAATCTCTTCTTTAGTCATCCCTTAATTCCATCCATCCAGCCAGCCAGCAATCATGGGCCCCCCACGACTGCGCCAAATTGGCGCCTTCGAGTGGGTCAGCTCTCACAGATTCGGTTAAGACAAGACTGATGATTATAACTCAGTTGGGCACGGGTCTCATAGGCCGGTTAGTGACGGCGCCGGGGAATGTCTAGAATGGTCTCCTAAGGATTCTTGAATTGTAGCCTTAGGGCAAGTCTGAGATGTCTTGAAGTCGGGCGATCCGAGGACCTCGGAATCAGCTCGCTGTCCGGTCAGGTCAATTGTTTTCGTATAGTCTGCAGTTAGCGAAGCCGCGAAATTTGGTGAGTTGCTGGCTAAGTTCGTAGATATCCCCGCGGCTCGAGTCATTAGAATTGGGCCTAAAAGAGCTTGAAGAAAGTTGAGGCAACTGTGCACGAAGATCTGACCCGAGTTCGAGGAGACCTCTTTGCGGATCGCAACCGCGTCTTACATTCGATTATCGACGCGGTCTCTGGAGAGCTCGAGATCGATCGAGCAGGCATTGCGGTTCGCGACGCCTCTGGGAAATTCTTTGAGGTCTTTGCGCACGCCACTCGGATCAAAATCGGTCGAGGCGAGCCGGGATCGCGATTCCCCTACGATGGTACGGTTGGCAAATGGGTCTGCGAACGAAATAAGCCCTTCTACGGATATCGACGCTCGGAGATTCTCCCCTTCCCGGCGACCTTTGATTTCTTTGTTGAAGAGCGGATCGAATCGAATTGGGTAGGGCCGCTTGCTGTAAACAGTCAAGTCGAAGGTGCGGTCTATCTGCTGTCTCGCACTCCCGCCCAATTTTCGCCGAAGCACGGCGAGTTGCTCGACAGCATTCGTCGATTTGTAGAGAGTTACCTCGCCCTTACTTTTGCGATCACGGATGGTCCGAAGAGACACCGCACCCAGCCTCCCACTAATGGGAACGGTGTCAACGGACATGTTGAACAGCATTCTCCGCTTAGCCTAGCTCAGGTCCAAAAAATCTATATCGAGTCAGTTCTTGGTCAGACCCGGGGAGTGATCGAAGGGCCCCAGGGCGCGGCGAGAATTTTGGGACTTCCCCCGAGCACTCTCAGAAACCGTATGAAGCGGCTCGGAGCGTCTCGACCCGAAGCTTCGACCGAACAACTCGGTTAGAGAATGCAGTCGACTCTCAGGACTGTCATGCCGCAAATGAGTCAAGCTGATCGCTAGCAGCCCGCCCGAAGAACTGCTTTCGATTCGCCCAGATTTCGAGCCCATTGCCCCGGCGAATCGAAGGCGTATAGGTCATACTCCGGGGTTTCGCCGGGGGGCTGGGCGAAGGAAGCTCGGCCTCCCCGCGCGGAATGAGTTTTTCGGCCGGGCTCTTAGCCAGAACCGCCCAATAACTCGGCCAATTTGTACGCGCACTTCTGAAACAGGACACTAGCGCCCCAGGGACTTGTTGCCGATAATCGCACCTGACCTGTGCATTACGGTGGGAGTCGTTGGATTGCGTCTGTTTGTAGTCTCTCTATTAATATTCCTGGGGTTCGCGGTTTGGTTCGTCAATCGCACCGAAAAGATCGAACCCAAGCCAGCGTCTGACCACTGGCAGCTGGTAGCGGGGGCGGTCGAAGACTACGGCCGGGGGGTGGCGCGCTCTCCTCTGATACTTCGCGATGGGGTTCGCGAACTTCGGATTGAGGCTGGCTCAAAGTTCCATTTCACGAGTGAGCTTCCCGTCATTGATCGGGGCCAAGCGGAGTTGCTCTATCGCGACGGAGCTCGCTTTCTCTTGACGACCCAAGGCTATCGCCTCACTGCAGGGGAGTTAGAACTCGACGGGAAGCTATTTGGCGTTGGTTCTGAGTTCGTACCACTGGGCAGCCGACTTGTTCCCACCACCGGCCAACCACTCGCTCCTCGCCCCAATCCGACCTCACCGAGCGATTCGACCGAGCTTTTGAATGCAACCGTGGTTCTGGCCTCGACTCTCGAGCCGATTCCGGGGATCGAAGTTCGGGCAACCTTTAGCGAGAGTTCTGACGGCTATCCGGCTCTTCATTCTGAACTCGTCCTTTCGGACGCCGATGGGTCCCTTTCACTCACCCGATTCCGACCGGAGTCTCCCAACCTCTATTTGCATCTTCAGGTGTGCCGCCCAGCCTGGATCGCCTTCTCTGAAGTCTACCCTCTCAAGACGCTTGGCCGGACGGCGACCAATCCACTTATCAAATTACGTGAAGGTGTGACGCGCGAGTTTAGATTCTACGATGAGCTTGGTAATGCTCTGTCCAATCAGGTTGTTCAGGTAGGTCGAGCTTTTAATCGCCCTGTGCCCAAGTTTGAGCAAAACCCTCTTCAGTCGGGCCGATTTGGCGAGCAGTGGCTCTTCACCGATATCGACGGACGATTGCATTTGGGTGACGGCTGGCAGATCCCCCAGGATGTGCCCGATGCTGATCTTCTCTACCGCATCGGGCCCGCGGAAATCGTCAAGCTGACGGGAGCCTGGTACTCGCGTGAGATCGCCGAGCTCACTCGAATTCCGGTCGAGCAGCGTCCTGAACTCTGGGTCTATAAGCGAGCGGATCAGCGCCACACGTTCCAAGTCCTCGACCGCGATTCAAACATGATCAGTAACGCCCCGCTAGAGGTCGAAGTGGGCGCGGACCGTTTCTTTAGGACTTACACGGACGAACTTGGGAGCTTTGTCGTCGGGACTCGAGTGTTGTCTCGACGCGCCGACGACGTGATACGGGCGCGCGGAACCCTATTGGCACCGGAACACTTTAGGCAGGGGTTCACATTTGAATTGCCCGAGATCAACTACCAGATCCTCACCGATGCACGTACGTCGACACTGCTCTCTTTTGAGCTGTTTGAGATTGACCCACTTGAGAAGACTCGACAACCGGTTCGTCCTCTCGAAGTCCGAACTGACTCACAACTCACCTGGGTTCGCCAAAGCCCGAACGGGCGAATCGAGTTTCGAGGTCAGCTCCCCGATCGATCGAGGCTTCGACTTTCGGTAGAAGGATATCTTCCGGTCGAACTCAAGCTACCCGCTCCGGGCCCGTCGTGGAGCCAACTCGATCTCGGAGAGGTGGACCTGCTGCGTGGAGCTGCGGTGACGTTTCAATTCAAGGGGCTCAAACTCGATCGAGTCGAAGCCGTCTTGGCGGTCATGGATTCCAAACAAAATCGAGCGATTGCTCGCCGCCCTCTGGGGCTCAGTAGCTCGCTCGTGATCACCGGGGTCGAGGCGACGGCGCCCTTTAGGTATCTCCTATCGATACCGAGTGGCGTGATTCGCGAGGAGCAAGTAGTCCTTAATGATCTGGTACTTACTCAGGGCGTCGAATGTGAGGTCGAGCTTCAGCGCGATTACCACCGAATCGTGACTCGCGGACAGGTACGAAATTTCAGCGCCTTGAATACCAGTCGCTATCGCGTCGTCGAGCGCCTCTATCTCGATAGTGTTCGAGATCCTGTGGTCACCGCCAACTATGCACTTCCACCCCACGGCCAGATCGGGACCACGCTCTATTCGCATCGCAAGTTTCGTAGGGCCGAGGTCATCGTCGTCGGTCCCTTTGGCCACTTTGCCCAGAGCCTCAACCAGGGTGGATTCCCCGAACGCAGCGAATTTGAGTTCGGAACTCTCAACCTCGGACCGACCCCAACCATAAATCTTTTCTTTGTTCTCAACGGAGTTGGCCTGGTCAGACCCCCCGCGGCAGAAGCGGTAGTGCTCACCTCCAATCGACCCGGCGACGCTGAACTTGCTCGTCTTCAAAATTCCGAGGCGTCGCTGACGGTTACCGATCTCCTCCCCGGCAGCTACCAAATCCATTGGACCACGGGTGGAGTGAGGAGCTTTCCATTTAGGGTCGACGACGAGCTCGAAAGTCAACGCGTGGTCGAAGTGGAGTCTGAGGTTCCCGTCGAAGTCCAGTTTCGCGTTGTCAGCGAAGTGAATGGTGAACCCGCTACCGGGCTCAAGATCCGGACATACGCCTCCTCGGGAGACGTCGAAGATGAAGGGGAGCTTCTCGGGACCGGGAGTGAGTTCGCGCCCGGAAAGTACTGGGTGCCGATTCAGCCGCAGCGCGCGCACCGCTTCGAGATCGATTCTACGGCTGACCTGCTCGGGGCCACGGTTTGGATCCCAGCCGGTACTTCCCTGGAAAAGGAGCCGTTGAGCCTTGGTGCGCCGGCCAAGCTCGAGACTCGTATCCGCGATATGAATAGCCAGCTCTTTCGTGGCGAGCTTGAGATTTCCTGGGGTGATGAGCCGGGCTTCGCTCCCGGGGTTCGCGTTCTCCCGGGTCAGCCTGTTGTCGAACTGGTTCAGTTGGGTCAACTCTCAACTGGTCGACTTCCGGCGGGGCTGAGACGATTTAAGTTTCGAGCGCTCAATGCGAGTCTCGGCGCGGAGCGCGTCTTCGGATTCAGTACCGGGATAAATCGTTATCCGCTCCTTCAACTCGAAGAGCGTCGGACGCTGCGTGGGACTGTCTTCCTCAATAATGGTGAGCCGGCGATCAAAGCC
>CAYZYD010000377.1:0-4806 GCA_964482505.1 uncultured Planctomycetia bacterium
GGAAGGCCGAATGGCTCGCCGAGTTCTCACTCGAACTTTCCGAACAGGACACTACTTCCTCCGACTGAGAAAACCTGGAAACCGTCATGGACTGGCTGGTTTCGATTCATTGCCCTCGATCCATTGCCTTCAAAACCTCAGTAGGCATCGACGATCATAAATCGAATCATCGCTTCTGCGACGAGATTTCCGTCGACTGAGGCCTTCGTCTCGACCTGCCCCGATCGTGATCGGAGGCGCTTCAGTTCAGCCTCGAGGATCAGTTGGTCACCCGGAACGACGGTACGCCGGAACTTGACATTATCGAGGCTCAGCAAGTAAGCGAGCTTGTCGATCGAGTCGAAGTTTCGGAGCAGCAGGGTACCTCCGAGTTGCGCCATCGCCTCGATCTGCAAAACGCCCGGCATCACGGGCTGCCCTGGAAAGTGTCCCTGAAAGAACTCTTCGTTAAAAGTCACATTCTTGATGCCGACCGCCCGCTGGTTGTCCTGAATCTCGAGAACTCGGTCGATCAGTAAAAACGGGTAGCGGTGAGGAAGCAGCTTGTGAAGTTGCCCGATATCGAGTCCGCGGTGAGCGGAAATGATAATGTCCTCAACTTCGCGCTCTTTGGCGAACTTCTTCTGCAGGGCTTCGGCGAATTTCGAGTTGATCGCATGGCCCGATCGGTTGGCGATCACGTGGCCGCTTACAGAGCAACGAAGCAGGTAGAGATCTCCGAGAAGGTCGAGAATTTTGTGGCGCACGAACTCATCGGGGAAGCGCAATTCGTTATCGATGATCTCCCCGTCGTCCCGAATCACGAGCGTGTTCTGGGGATTGGCTCCGAGACCGAGACCCTGTTTTTGAAGCTCTTGCGCCTCACTTTCGAGAACAAAGGTACGCGCGGGAGCGATCTCGCTTTTGAAAGTCTCTTCGTTGATGTCGATCGAGAAATACTGAGAGAGTTTCAGAGCCTCGTAGTAGAGCGTGTAACTCACGCGCAACCCACCTGAATGTGGAAGCCCCACCACACTCGACCCATCCTCTTGAATCGAGACGTCGCTGCGAATGATGAGCGAGCGGGCCCGACTCCCCTGATCATCGACACCGGCCCGCTTGATCGCGTCAAAGTACTCGATCGCACTGCCGTCGAGCCCGGGCATTTCGGGTCCATTCAAATGCACCTCGAGATTTTGGATGCCGAGTACGTGCAAGACCGCGAGCAGGTGTTCGACCGTCTGGACCTCAGCGTCACCCGATTTCAGAGTCGTACGACGAGGACTTCGCTCGACGTTCTCGAGATCGAGCGAAATCCGGCCGTAGGGCTCTAAGTCAGTCCGGACAAAGGTGACCCCCGACTCAGGTGGCGCCGGAAGAAGGGTGACCTGAACTTCTTGGCCGCTGTGCAGACCAATTCCGTTTAGCGTCACCTCTTCGGAGATGGTTCTCTGGGTCCCTAGATTCGGCACGGATCACCGATTACTTTCCGTTGACGAGCTTCAGAATGGCGTCGGTGATATCGCATTCGGGCTTGGCATAAAAGACTATTTCTAACCTCTCCGGCTTATCTGCCGACCGGTCGGGAATTGGGATATCTTTCTGAACAACCATATCGATCTCGTTCCGCGACGCGTACTCCTCGACCACTTGACGGATCTCTTCGAGGTGATCATCGCGGAACTTCGTCCACTGCCGAGCGGCCTCCTCCTCGGCGTACTGCTTGAACCACTGCATCTCGCTGCGCTTTTGATGAAAGGTCCGGCTGAGTCGAGCGTGTTCTTCGGTTCCCGGCCCCGTGAGACTCAGCTGGCTGTTGATCGACTGGACCTCCTTTTCGAGCTCTTGCAGTCGCTCGTCCTGACCTTTGATCCAAAGGGTCAACTCGTCGCGCTTGCTGATGCGTTTCCGCGAGTTATCGAAGACCGTCAAGATATCGAAGTAGGCGACTCGGGACGCCGCCGGGATCTGCCCCTGGGCTGTCTCCGGAGGATGGGTGAGCCCAAACGAAAAACCCAGGCCGATCAAGAGGCCAGCGCAAATCGTCGTGGTGATAACTCGGAAGGTCATGGCAAGCTCCTTTGGTCTCTACCAACCTGCCACAGTTCCTCTCTCCGAAGCGGAAGCAATCCGGGGTCAGAAGTCACGCGCAACGCGTTTTGGCAACGTCTGACTCGACCGGTCAAGGTCGGGGTGGGCGGCTGGGTGAGGGTAATCGCGGAATGGTGAGTTTGTCAGTTGTCTTCTCAAACTGGCGCCGAGCGACGCAATCGAGCGGTACTCGCTCTAAAGAGCGAGCAAGCTTCCTCTTTTCCTTGGGGGATCAGGAGCTCCGAACTCAAACGACCGAACCCGTCAAAAGTCCGATTGAAAGTCGTGGGCAAGATTCTCAAAACGCATGTACTCACCGATGAAAGCGAGCTCGGCTTTGCCGACCGGACCGTTTCGATTCTTAGCGACGATGACCTCGGCCTTGCCTTTCGATTCCTGTTTGTCGGGATAGTAATACTCATCGCGGTAGATCAAAAGAATCAAATCGGCGTCCTGTTCAATTGCTCCTGATTCACGTAAGTCCGACATTCGGGGGCGTTTGTTGTCACGCTGTTCGACCCCGCGCGAGAGCTGCGAAATCGTCAGCACCGGAATTCGCAGCTCGCGAGCCATCGCCTTGAGCGAACGCGAGATATCGCTGATCTCTTGCTGTCGACTCTCTGAACGGCGCCCGCCGTGCTCGAGCAATTGTAAGTAGTCGATCACGATGAGGTCGATGTCGTACTGCTTCTTCAGTCGACGCGCCTTGGCGCGGATCGACATCACCGTGAGATTGGCTGAGTCATCGATAAAGATCGTCGCTTCGGAGAGCCGACCCGCAGCGGCCATCAGCCGCTCCCAGTCCCGACTGCCGAGATCGTTTCCGCGAAGCTTCTGGCTTTCGACCCGTGCTTCGCCGCAGAGTAAATTCATCGCGATCTGACGACTCTCGACCTCGAGACTAAAGATCGCCACCGCGCGCGATCCCGTGATCGCGATGTATTGAGCAATATTGAGCGATATCGTCGTCTTACCCATACTCGGCCGACCCGCGACCACGATGAGCTCTGAGGGTTGAAGACCACTCGTGAGTCGGTCGAGGTCGGTGTAACCGCTCGCGAGGCCGGTTCCCCCTTTGGCCCACGCGTCGATCATGTCAAAAGTCCCTTTGATCGCCTCGCTCAGGGTGATGATCTCCCGGGTCCCCTCCCGTTGCCCAAGTTCGTAGATCTTCTCTTGAGCGAGTTCGAGTTGACGAGCGCCATCGGTGCCCGTCTTGAGTGATTCCTCGATGATCTCCGAACAAGTCGACATCAACCGCCTGAGGAGTGCGGTGTCCCGGATCGCTTTGAGATAGTACTCAGCACTGGCCGAGGTCGTGACCGACTCTGAAAGCTCAAACAGATAGTCAACGCCCCCGACCGCGGCGAGCTGCTCGTTCCGTTCGAGATAGTCCTGAAGCAGCATCGTGTCGACCGTGCCGTGTTCTTCCCGGACCTTGTGGACACTTTCGAAGATGATCTGGTGTTTGCGCAGATAGAAGTGCTCTGCCTCGAGTTGTTCAAAGACCTGGTCGAGGTCACCGAGGGCGAGCAGTAGAGATCCTAGGAGGGCGCATTCTGCTTGGACATTATTGGGCGGCGCATGCGGGGCAACCTGCGTGCGATCAGACATGATGCACTCCAGAGCGAGAGACAGGCGGGCAGCGAACAGCGGGGCAAAGCGAAGAGAGTCGAGATAGAACGTGAGATAGGTCGGTCAAGCCTGACGGGCGGTCTCGACCGAGAATTGTGGTGATCGAGTTGGTGGTTATCGAGATTCAGCGAGAGCTGCGACTTAGCAGCCTGCCCCAAAAAGCTTCGAAGCGAGGCGGCTGAGATCTAAGCGCGTAGAGACCGCCAGAGTTGCCGGGCCCTCCACCGGTGTGGCAACAGGTGAAGAAACGAGTATGCACCGAGACGCCCCTTAGGTTTGAGCCCCACCTAAGCTTTGAGTCACTGCCAGAATGCGTCGCACTGAAGTTGGTACGCAAACTTCTGGAAGTGCAGTGACTCCCGTAACCGGGCCGACCCCCAAGCGGAACCGTGCGAACGGGCGGCTCACCACCCGAAGATTCACTCGGTGGTTGGGGCGGATTCTGCGTCGCCTTCGGTATCCTGCTCGGCGGTCTCCTCTACGACCTCTTCGACCGGAAGGGCCGAATCGTCCCCTTTCACTACCCACACCTTGATTTCACAGGTCACTTCGGGGTGGAGCTCGATAGGAACCTTGTAGATACCGAGCTCCTTGATCGGCTTCTCGAGAACGATCGTTTTTGGATCGATCTCGACGCCCTCTTGATCAAAGTGCTGGGCGATGTCCCGGGGTGTCACCGAGCCGAAGAGGTGACCCTCTTCGGTCGCCCGCGCGATAATCGTACAAGACTGCCCATCGATCTCGTCAGCGATCAGGCGGAGCTTCGCTTTCGACTCCTCTTCCTGCTGGATCAAGCGGCGCTTCTGCGCTTCGAACCACTGCAGATTGCCCTTCGATACCTCGATCGCAAAGCCCTGCGGTATGAGATAGTTGCGCGCGTAACCCGGAGCGACCTCGACGATCTGTCCGAGAGAACCCAGGTTGGTCACATTCCTTTTGAGTAGCAATTGCATCGCAGCAGCCTCTAGCTTCCGTAACCGAGAAGTCCGACGAAGCGCGCTCGCTGGATCGCTTCCCGAATTCGGTGCTGAACCTTGGCGTCGCAACCGATGCGACGTCGCGGCTGAATTTTGCCATGTGGTCTGAGGAATCGATACAGGG
>CAYZYD010000378.1:0-4798 GCA_964482505.1 uncultured Planctomycetia bacterium
CGACAACAAAATCGACGACAGCCCCGTTAAGAATGACTTGGCGCAGGAGAGTAGTGAATATGACAAAATCCTGAGCCTCGTCACAAAGCTACGGCTCAACGATCTCGAGTCCGAGTTTCGAGCTCCTCCGCGACCTCTGCTCGCCCCGCCCCATTCGAATTACGAAGGAAGCCGGTAACGGGACTCCGATTCGCGCGAACGCGCCGCAAGTCGTTCCCACTCGATACAGTTTTATGATACGCCCGACTTTTCGGGGTCGATACGCCAGTCGACCTGATACGCCCCTTCGGGCACGCCCTCGACCGAAGTGACCTCGGTCCACTCACCGAGAGCGTAGTCGTAGACAAAGTAGGTGGGGACAAGCAACCAGCGTATCACTTGTCCTCCGTCTCCCCACTCGACGATCGCCTCGCCCTCTCGTTCAATAGACTGTAGGCCTGCCTTCGGCAAGGGATGCGCTTTGCAGATCTCGAGCAGCGCTTCGATCTGAGCATCCGTCGCCAAGTCTTTTCCCGAATCGTCAGAGACCGGTGGGAGCAGGCAGTGTTCTACCTCCTCGACCTGCCCTGCTTCGGCCGCGTAGTAGAGTCGCCTCACGGTTACTCGCGGGTCGCGGAGATCGAAGTACTTGGAAGCGAGCGGGATCTTCTCACGGGAGCAGCAGCTCCAACCGCTCAACAAGATGAGAAGTGAGAGCCCGCAAACCACAAACCTCGGTGGCACAATTTTCTTCAAGATGGAAAATCCTCACGCTCAAATAGCAACAGGCCGACCCCCGCCAGCTTCTCGGTACGACGATCAAACCCTCAAGGAACCCAACCCGCAAGGAAACGATGGTGCACTCGATTGTAGCTCGCTCGCTCGAAAAGCGCTTTAAAGATGTCCACGCGGTGCGCGGCCTCGACTTCGAAGTCGAAGCGGGTCGTTGCTTCGGTCTCCTGGGACCCAACGGGGCCGGCAAGACGACGACGATCAATATTCTAGTCGGGCTCGAAGAGGCCGACGGCGGGGATGTCGAAGTACTCGGACTTGATTGGAAGCAGTCGGCAACCGAGATTCGAGCACGAATCGGAGTACAGCTGCAGGAGACCCAACTCCTCGAAAAGCTCACCGTAGTCGAACTCCTCACTCTGTTTCAGAGTTTCTATCCTCGCCCCCGCCCCGTTGATGAGGTTCTCGCGTTGATCAGCCTCGAGGAAAAGGCCAAGGCGCGCTACCGCAATCTCTCGGGGGGACAAAAGCAGCGCCTCGCGCTCGGCTGCGCGCTCGTCAGCCGACCCGAAATCCTCTTTCTCGACGAGCCAACCACGGGGCTCGATCCGCAAGCGCGACGACGCGTTTGGGAAATCGTCCGCGATTTCAAGCGCGAGGGTGGCACCGTCCTCTTGACCACCCACTACATGGACGAAGCAGAACAGCTCTGCGACCACCTCGTGATCGTTGACCACGGTCAAAAAATAGCCGAAGGAAGCCCGAGCGCCCTTGTCGCGTCGCTGGGGGTCCGGCAAGTGATCGAATTCCGGGTGGCTGGAGTCGAGTTCGATCGAGACGAACTTCACGCGATTCCCGGAGTCGTCGAGGCCGAGTGGCGCGAGGATGTCCACCGGCTTGAAGTCGAAGACGCTATTGAAGTCCTCGGGGCCCTCGTCGGTCACCTCCGACAGCGAGACCTCACGATGGATCAACTCCGCACCCACCAACCGACGCTTGAAGATGTCTTCGTTCACCTGACGGGAAGAAGCCTTCGCGATGGATAAGCCCCGCCCCGCGCTCTACCAACTGACCAAGATCCGCGTTCTGCTGTTTGTTCGCGAGCCCGAAGCGGTGTTTTGGGTCATCGTCTTTCCGCTGGTTCTCGCGATGGTGCTCGGCTGGGCCTTCAAATCGAGCGAGGTCGGTTCTGAAGTTGTCGGAATATACGCCCCGGCCGGGGAACCTTCCGAGTTCTTAGCGCTCGAATCCGCCGAGCTGTTGACGGTTCGGCGCTTTACCAATCGAGAGGAAGCGCTGCGCGCAGTTCGAATGGGGCGCGTTTCAGTGCTGATTCAGAACGACGGAGAGGCACATAAGGACCGAGGGATCCAGAACGGCGATCGCCGACCCACACTTATCTTTGATCCCAAGCGCCCCGAGTCCGAGCTCACCCGCTACCGAATCGAGCGCGCCCTCGACTCGGGCCCCACGACTTCGCAACCTCGCTTTAACCTACGCGAGCTCGAAGAACGCGGGTCGCGTTACATCGATTGGCTCTTCCCCGGCTTACTCGGGATGAACTTGATGGGGACTGGAATCTGGGGGATCGGTTTTGCGATAGCAGACATGCGTCAGAAGAAATTGATCCGACGCTTCCTGGTGACGCCGATGCGCAAGTCGTCGTTCCTGCTCTCGTTTATTCTCTCGAGAGGGGTCTTCCTCGTCGGCGAGCTCGCCATCCTCCTCGCCTTTGCGGTCTGGATTCTGGGGGTGCCGATCTTCGGAAGCGGGTTCGCGTTCGCCGCCCTCTGTCTCGCGGGCACTCTCTCGTTTGCCGCAATCGGACTACTGGTGGTGAGCCGAGCGCAGACAATCGAAGCGGTCTCAGGGCTGATGAACCTCGTCATGGTGCCGATGTGGCTTTTCTCGGGAGTCTTCTTCTCGTACGAGAAGTTCCCCGAGTTTGTCCACCCGCTGGTTCGACTGCTCCCGCTCACCGCGCTCAACGATGGGCTGCGCGGAGTGATGCTCGAAGGGGTCGGCCCCACCGAGCTCGGCCCCGAGTTCGCGGTACTCGGGGGCTGGACGGTGATCGCCTTCTCGCTCGCCCTGCGCTGGTTTCGCTGGCGGTAATCCGACCGTTATTTGAGCGCTTCGGCCATCGCCTCGCCGATTTGTGCGGGTGAATCGGCGACGTTCGCCCCCGCCTTTCTCAAAGCGTCGACCTTACCCGCGGCGGTTCCCTTACCGCCCGAGATGATCGCCCCCGCATGCCCCATCCGCTTACCCGGAGGAGCGGTCCGACCCGCGATAAAGGCGGCGACGGGTTTCTTCATCGAACTCTTGATGAAGTCGGCCGCTTCCTCCTCCGCGCTGCCTCCGATCTCCCCGACCATCACGACGGCGTCGGTGCCGGAATCGTCGTTAAAGGCGGAGAGCGCATCGGTAAACGAAGTGCCGATAACGGGATCCCCGCCGATGCCAACACAAGTCGATTGGCCGTAACCGAGAGTCGATAGCTGATAGACCGCCTCGTAGGTCAAAGTACCGCTACGACTGACGACTCCGATCCGACCCGGTTTGTGAATAAAGCCCGGCATAATGCCTATTTTGCACTCCCCCGGGGTAATGACTCCGGGGCAGTTAGGGCCTACGAGCCGCGAGCCGTGGGCGCGAACCGCCCCCTTGGCCCGAGCCATATCGAGAGCGGGAATCCCTTCGGTGATGCAGATCACGAGTCCGATCCCCGCCTCGACCGCTTCGACGATCGAATCGCCTGCGAAGGGCGGAGGGACGAAGATCACCGTGGCGTCGGCTCGGGTCGCTTCAACCGCTTCTTGACAAGTATTGAAGACGGGTCGATCGAGATGGGTTTCACCTCCTCGACCCGGGGTCACGCCGCCAACGATCTGGGTGCCGTACTCGATGCACTGCTCGGCGTGAAAGCTGCCAGCCTTGCCCGTAAATCCTTGGACGATGACTTTGGTCTCTTTGTTCGCAAAAATACTCATGCCCCGGCTTGCTCCTTCGCGGCCGCAACTGCCTTCTCGGCGGCGTCTTTGAGATCGTCAGCAGTAATCAAATCGAGACCCGACTCGGCCAGAAGTCGCTGACCCTCTTCCACTCGGTTACCCGCGAGTCGAACGATGAGGGGAACGGAGATATCCACCCCCTTGGCCGCCTCGATGACTCCTTGGGCGATCACGTCACAACGTACAATCCCCCCGAAGATATTCACGAGGATCGCTCGCACCTCGGGGTCGGAGAGGATGATCCGAAAGGCCTCGGAGACCCGCTCGGCGGTGGCGTCTCCGCCGACGTCGAGGAAGTTGGCTGGTTCGCCGCCCTTGAGCTTAATAATGTCGGTCGTCGCCATCGCTAAACCGGCTCCGTTGACCATGCAACCGATGTTGCCGTCCATACTGATGTAGGAGAGGCTGGCTTGTGAAGCGCGGAGCTCGTTTGCGTCCTCCTCGTGCTCGTCGCGAAGCTCGCCCCAGGTCTGGCGGAAACTCGCGTTCTCGTCGAAGTTGATCTTGGCGTCGAGGGCGACGATATCACCGCTCTCGGTGCGAATCAGCGGATTGATTTCGGCGATCGAACAATCCTCTTTGAGGAAGACGTCAGCAAGTCGGCAGACGGCGCTCGCAAACTTGTTGATCGAGTCATTAGGCAGGCCGAGGCGAGTTGCGAGTCGGCGCCCCTGAAACGGGTGCAGTCCGTGGTATGGGTCGACGCTCTCCGTAAAGATCAGCTCGGGGCTCTTGGCCGCCACCTCCTCGATATCCATCCCGCCCTCGGCCGAAGCCATCAGGACGGGGATCTCGAGTTTGCGATCGAGAACGACAGCGACGTAGAGTTCGCGTTCGATATCGGAACCCTGTTCGATCAGGATCGTCCGCACCTTCTGCCCCTCGGGTCCGGTTTGGTGGGTGACGAGTTGCATGCCGAGAATCTTGTCGACCGCCTCGGCGATCTCTGGCTCGCTCTTGCAAACCTTGACCCCACCGCCCTTACCACGTCCGCCGGCGTGAATCTGCGCTTTGACGACGCGGACACCGCTGCCGAGACGACGGGCCGCTTCAACCGCTTTATCGGCACTCGT
>CAYZYD010000379.1:0-4769 GCA_964482505.1 uncultured Planctomycetia bacterium
ACCGCTCTCAAACGAAAGTCTCGGATACCCGGCGGTGATCACTCTTGACGCTCAAGACTCCCCTCGACGTACCGCCACCGCCCAACCCACCGCCCTCGCGACCGTGATGGGCTACGACGAGGTCGGCAATGTCAGCTGGAGCCGCGACCCGCGGGGCGTCTTGAGCACCTTCGAAGTCAACGCTCTCAACGAGACCGTCACCGTGATCCGCGGCGCCGATGTCTCAGCCGCAACCGCTTCGGGTGAACTCGTCACGGGCGAGGGTGCGTTCGAATATCAAACTCAATACGAGCGCAACCACAACGGCTGGATCACTCAAATCGCGGTGGAAAATCGCAACCAGACCACCCCGGGGGTGGGTGACTTTGTCGAACACCAACGGACTCTCGATATCCTCGGACGCGTCATCGCTCTCGCCGACGAAGTCGATGCGACCACGACCCTGATCACGACCTTCTCATACGATCCGAACGAACTTCTCGAGCAGATCGTCCGGCCCGAGGGTGATGTGACCGAGTACTCCTACGATGAACGAAATCTCGCCTACCGGTTGACGCGAGGCCTCGGGCTACCCGAAGCCGCAACGATGCAGGTCGATTACGACCTCAACGGTAACATCGTTCGAATCGTCGACGCAGAAGACAATGACGGCGACGGTGACCCCGAAGCACGGTTCTTTACTTACGATGGCTTTGACCGGCAGGTCGTGGAGACAGACGCTCTCGGCAATCAGATAGTCTCGAACTTTGACGTCGCCTCAAACGTCGTCCAGCGGCAGTTCCTCGGACATCCCGCGGGCCAGCCGACAAGCGCCCCCGAACTCCTCTCGGACATCACTCTCGCTGTCGACGAACTCGGACGCACCTACCAGGTCGACCAGGCCCTCTTCGTGGCGAACGGGTTTAGCCCCGTCCGAACTCCAGTGCTTAGCGACGGCAACGGCGATCTCAAGGTCACGAGCCGCTTCGAGCGCGACGCGCTGTCGCGTGTCGTTTACGTGGTGGAAGACGACGGCCAAGTTCACGAGACAATCTACGACGGAGCCTCGCGTCCCGTCGTCAGAATCGATGCACTTCAGAATCGTGAGGAACGCGTTTACGACCGCAATTCAAACCTCATCGAAGAGCACATCTTTGAGAACTCTCCCGAGGGGCTCATCGAATCGGAAGAGTTTGTGCGGTTCTTTGTCTACGACCAGC
The DNA here is from genome assembly GCA_964482505.1 of uncultured Planctomycetia bacterium. Lineage (GTDB taxonomy): Bacteria > Planctomycetota > UBA8108 > UBA1146 > JAJFFE01 > CAYZYD01. Next base: position 1,200 of record CAYZYD010000379.1, read on the forward strand.
TCGATCGTCTCGTTCGAGTTTCCGCCGACCACACGCAGCGCTACACCTACGATTCCCGCGACCACTTGATTGGATGTCGGATGCGAGCGGACCGCTGGTGACCGACCCGCTCGGGTTTTATCCCGACGATATCAACGACCCGGGCAACACCGTGACCTACACGGTCGACGGCAAGGGGCGCGTCTTGACTGAAGTTCGAGATCTCAGGGTCGACGGTCTCGGGGGTCAACCGCTCGACACTTCGAATCCGTTCAATCCCGACGGCCGGGTCACAGTGACTTCGGTCTACGACGGGAACTCGCGATTGGTCGCCCGTCTCGACGACTCGGGGAACTCGACTTCCTACGTCTACGACGCGCTCGACCGGGTCGTCGAACGAACCTTCGCCGACTCGGCGACTCACACGTTTAGTTACGATCGAGACGGTAACTTGGTCGCGTCCACCGACGCGAACGGTACCAGCGTGACCGCAACCTACGACGCGCTCAATCGGCTCACGGGTAAATCGATCCTCCCCGCAGCCGGGGTGCTCGGGGCAACTACCGAATCGTACGAGTACGACGGCATGTCGCGACTGACGCGGGCCGATTCTAGCGGAGCGAGCACACGCACGATTGAACGCGTCTACGATTCCCTCGCACGAACTCTCGAAGAGCGCCAGAACGGCGCGGTCTGCTCGACCACCTTCGCAGGGGATGCCCGCCCGTTGAGGCTCGGCTACCCCGGCGGTCGCGAGATCGATCACAACTACGACCCGACCGACCGTCTGAATTCACTTGTCGAAGCGAGCTCGAGTCTCGGGAACTTCTACTGGTTCGGATCGCACCAAGGTGTTGCCGGTGATCGTCTTCTCAAGCGCGAAAACGGTAACGCAACCGAACTGACCTACCTAAACGCCGCCGGCGATACGGACGTCGGCTACGACGATTTCAAACGGGTCCGAGCACTCCGCCACCAGAATGCGGGCGGCACTTTTGTCGATCGTGAATACGATTACAACCGGGTCGACCGACGACTCTCCGAGCGTCGTCTCGACGACAACGGGTTCGAAGACCTCTACCGATACGACTCGGTCTGCCGCGTCACCGAGACCGAATACGACCAGAACGGTAGCCCGGGCAGTACGGGTCGCGATCTCGTCTCCGAGACTTTCGACTTGGACGGCGTGGGTAATCGACGCGAAGTGACCGAGAACACCATCTCACTCGGAATCCTCCAGCTTCCCTACTCGGTCAACGCCGTCAATGAGTACGGTACTGTGAACGGCGTCTTCCGAAGTCACGACGACAATGGCAATCTCGTCGACGACGGCGAGCGACTCTTCTCGTTTGACTACCGTAACCGGCTGGTCGAAGTGAGACGCAAGAGCGACGACGCACTGATTGCGAATTACGAGTACGACGCGCTCAACCGCCGGACCCGAAAAATCGTCTACAGTGCTGTAAACCCGGGTGTGGTCACCCGCGATGTCGAATATCTCTACGATGAGAACTTTCGCGTTCTCGAAGAGGTCGGCCCTTCGGGTTCGGAGGTGAGCTACGTCTACGGTCCCGGGATCGACCAACCGATTCAAATGGTGCGAACGGCGCTCCACCCGCAAGGGGCTGGGACATATTACTTTCACCAGAACGCCCGCGGCGATGTCGTGGCGATCACGGACGGATCGGGAACCGTGGTCGAGCGCACGGTGTACGACGCTTTCGGTCAACCCACTCAATCGAGTTCGATCGACAACCCCTATCTCTTCCAAGGACGACGGTACGACTTCGAGACCGGGCTCTACTACTTCCGGTACCGACATTACGATCCGAGTTCGGGGCGATTCCTCCAGCGCGATCCGCTCTACGATCCTGCCAATTTCGGGAACGCTTACACTTTTGCGGGTAATGACCCCACCACCGAGATGGATCCATTCGGACTCTCGAGCAGCCAAGGCCGCCGGAACGAGTTGACTTGGGGCGAACTTTGGGGCGGATTTGTCGATTCGCTGACCGAAGATAGCTGGGCCGCTCGCGCTCACAAGGCGGAGAGCGAGCACCTCGAACGATCGATTGAACTGCTGATGGAGGACGGTCACAGCCCGACCGCAGCCTTCTTGCTGACGATCGGTGTCATGATCTCCGACGTCGGCGGTACTACGGAACTGCACGAGGCCTACGAGAACTACGACATCACCGAATTCGTCAAAGAGGGCAATATCCGTCGACTCTCCACCGGCGAGCGCTGCCTCAAGGTCGGGAGCGGTCTCCTCAAACTGTTGAGCGCCGGGATGCAGGGCGCACAGTGGGTCAACGCGAGTCGCGTCGCGGCGGCTGAACTCAACGCGGCGCGCGCGGCCGGAACGGAATTCTTCACCTTCGGACGTCAGTTCATGGCGAAGGCGGCGGACGGAACGATGCGGCAAGGGAGCTACCGAGCCCTCTCCGGTCACGGGAGCGCCACGGGTAAGTTCTTCCGCTTGCCTCCCAACGCCAATGTGACTGTTCGCTTCCACGGCAAGTACGGTAAGACGATTACCGATCAGTTCGGGCGCGTCGTCGATACGGGAGGCAGCTCGGGTCGCTACATCTACTCCGGCCGCGGAGCCCTGGTTCCTGAACATATTCTGCACGCACCGGATGGACTTCGGATCGCGGTCGGCAACCAGACTTACATGGTAAAGGGTTCGAAGAAGCTCTCAGAAATCATCGCTGAGCTCGCGGCCAAGCACCCCGGTGAAGAGATTCTGCTCGATTGGGCCGCCTGCCGGTCGCCGGACGGTCTCCTCGCCGTGGCCCAAGCCTTCAATCTCATGATGCTCGACGTGAATGTATCCCTGCACACGGTCATCGACTTGATCCGAATGCAAGATCCCGTCACGGCCGAGTCGATCGAAGACTCGTTCGAGGTCGCCCCGGGCTTGGTCACGACCGGCGATGTTTCTACAAACGACACCGCTCCCCCGGGTCCGGTCGCCTACGAACTCGTCACCCCACCCAACGTCCCCGACGAGCTCTTTACCTTTAACTCGGACGGCACGTTTGAGATTTCACCGCTCACCTTCGGCAGCCCCCTCGTGACCTTCTCCTACAAGATGGTCTATTCCGGAGGTGAGACACCCGAGACTCCGGTAACGGTTGAGGTCGTGCCCTCGACCGCCTACACGCTGACCCCTTACACCGACCCCAACACGGGCGAAGAGGTCGTCTCGATCCCCTGCCTCGTCATCGGAGGGCTGCACTACCCGATTTACCAATTCATCCTCGCCTACCATCCCATGGGTAACTGTACGCCCGCACACTGGCACGCCTTCGCCCAAGTCTTCCCGCTCGAATCTCCGAATCTCGGAATATCCGATCCCAACCAATTCGGTTGTGGGTTTGGGACCTTCGACTCGGTCCTTCAAGCCAATTTCGTCGTGACTCTGGACGCGTGGCAAGACTTCCTCTTGTTACACATACCGCCGATTTAAGGGGACCGGCGCGGCCCGGCGTTTCCACTACGCTGGGTCGCGCTCTTAAGCCCCCCCTACCCAAAACCCGACTCGCTCCCCGATATACGCAACGCCTCCCAAAAAACCCTACCCGACTC
>CAYZYD010000380.1:0-4762 GCA_964482505.1 uncultured Planctomycetia bacterium
GATAATCGATCCCTGACTGTCGAACTCTGTCTTGAGCTGTTCCTGCGACAAGCAACCCACTGACGAAACAGTGAGAACGATAAGCAGATACTTCACAATTTACCTCCGAACGTTTTCACGATATGCCCGTTGAATCCATGCGAGAAGGGCGAGATAGAGGACCAGGAGAACGACAGTGGTCCCCAGCGCTGTCATGGCCCAACCGGCGCTGGTCCCACCGAGGGCCAGCGTAGCCACTGTCGCGACAAACATTCCACCGACGGCGTACAGAGGAATCAGATTCCAGTCCACGGGGTCGCTGGAATGGCGAAGCTGGTGAAGTGCCCGCATAGCCACTCCCAGGCCAAGTACCAATCCGAGGAGAACGAGACCGACCAGAGCCCGGTAGATACGCGACCCCGATATCTGTTCTTGAGCTCTTTCGCGCAGTTGATCGCCTGAAAGACCGTTCTTTAGCATGGTCAACTCGGCGCTTAAGTCTGGCTCGGGCGGCAACAAATCAAACGTGATAGGCTTCAGCTCCCCGTCAATCTGACAAGTTTGCGGTAGCTTAGTATCTTTTTCCGCTAAGATCAGGGCGGCGGAACTCTTCTCGATAACCGAGTACTCGAGGCGACAGGTCCACTGCTGATCGGGTTCCTCGGAGAGATCGATGCGAATCCCAGCAAGACCCGATTTGCCTAGCTTCGATTTCCAGGTCGCAACGAATTCCTCTACAAAGCTCTTTAAATGGGCATAATCGATCGAATTGATCGTTTCACCGTCCCAGCGAATTGGAATACCTCGGTATCGGTAGATTCGGAATTCTGGATCCCTCGGCTCGACCATAAGAGTCTGAACCGACTCCCTGATCGCCTCTACCGACTCGTCCTTATTCCGTATCAACTCTTCTACTTTATCGGGAGAGCTGTACTGTAATACGAACTCCCCGACTTCCTGGGCCCGAGAGAGAGCCTTTCGGCCGGCTTCCTCCGAACCCCAAATCCGCTGAACCGCGAAAGTCGACACTATCAAGATCGCGAGCACTCCCAGTACCGCGCATTGATCCCCTTTAAAATTGTTCATCGTCTTATGCCATCGCCTGCGTTCCACCTTCAGACTCAGATTCGAGTTCTTCGATCTCTTCTTCTCTGTCCTTCGCAGAGTCGACCGTTCCCTTCTTGACGCTTCGAAAGCGACGCGTGTCGGGGAGCAACTCGGTATTTTCCGATTCGGGCCAGCAGTAGCGAGCGGTGACAAAGAGATCGAGTGCCGCGTCTCCCCCAGGCCAATAGGATCCCAGCCGGACTTGCAGCGAGGGTGTGTGCTGCCAGATGCACTGGAGTTGCCGTCGCAAACGCCCGGTCACGTCCGAACAGTCAAGCTCGGCGAGAACGGTGCTCGAGTCCTCGCCACCGTCGACGTAGCTGTCACAACAGAGCCGCTTGAGACAGCGAATGACCTCGTAGATCAACGGGAAAGGAAGCGGGTGGCCGTTGAGGTCGCGCATCAGGGTCTGCATGTAGGGACTCTCCCGCCAAAACCGCATCACACGATTGAGCTCGGGACGTTTTCGAAAATTCTCACGGCACCGAGTCAGACGTTTAAAGGCTCGACCGACGTCATACCGGACCATCCCCGCCACCTCGAGAATCTCTCGACCTTCGAGCCTGAGCGGACTCTCTTCGTTTGTGTAACTCGCGAGATCCGCCGCGATCTGTTCCGGGGACTCGGCACACATCGCTAGCGCGAGGGCGAGGCAGCTCTCCTGTTCCTCTTCAAAGAGACGGTGCTTGAGGCAGGCCTCGTAGAGCTCTTCTCCACTTTGCCCTCCGGTGGCGAGATAGTAGAGAAGCGAGCCGATCGCAAAGATGTCGGTGTGCTGCCCCGAGGACTTCACGATAAACCCGAGACACTCCTCTGAGTTGGAACCGGGTTGCATGACCTTGTCGGAGAGCGAAGCGATAACCCTGCCATTCTGTCGTTCCACCTGGAGCATCTGCGCTGACGTCGCCGTTCCCGCTCCGAATCGAACATCGAGAGATTCGAGACGATCGCCGTTTTGAATCGAAGTTTCCCCGAGTTCGCGAAGCTCGATCGATTGCTCGCCGACGATCCGAAATCGGACTTCGGGGGGTGGTGCCGCGTCACGCTGCTCGGGACCTCGAAAAGGGCGCGAGCCGAGCGCAAACATCCCCGACTCTCTCGCGGTGTATTCGATCGTCCCACCCCAACGCTCGGTCACGGGAGCCACAAAGCCAAAGTCCGTCAGCGTCAGTTGGTCAGTATCGTGAGAAATCAGGAAGTTTCCCGGCTTGAGGTCGCGGTGAGCCAGCGGTATTCGCTCGTTCTCTCCAACCCAAAGGAACTCGGTGTGGATACTCTCGATCGAGGCGACCAGCTTCTCGACCATCTGTAGGGAGACGCGATTTTTGACCGACGGAAGATACCGCCCAATCCGATTCAGAATTGAAAATCCAGAAGAGTCATCTCGGCCTTGCGAGACGTCGCGTCTGGCTCGCGGTCGCTTCGCATCGATCGGACTGACATCCTGGATCGTTTTGGGCTCTTGGATCTTGTCAAAGAAGCGCTTTACCTTTTTGCGGTTTTCTTCGATACGATTTCGCAACGACCCGTAACGGCTCTTATCGACATAGAAAATCGTGCGCTCTCCCCAGGGGCGGCTATCGAGCAGGAAGTCTTCAACCGACCCTTCTTCGGCCGGCATCACAAAGAACTCGCCCTGAACCCGGCTCGTGAAAGCGGGATGCAAGACTCCTACGAGTCGTTTGGCATTTTCCTGTGCAGAGAGATCGAGGCTCTTCTTGGCCTGCTGGTTCGAGGTCAAAAAAGCCTCTTCCTCGCGGCGGAGTCGCTGGTGCTTTCGATCTTCGAATGCGTGTTCCCAAATCGGATCGACGATTCTCGAGCAACCCTCGAATGTCGCAAAGGGGCGGCGCTGATCACGAAGACGGATATTCTCACGCAACTCGAGGAAGAATCTCGATCGAGCATTTCGGGAGAAAGAGATACTTTCCCGATCGTTGACCAAGAACTTTAGCGCGAAGAACCGAATTCCCCGGTCTTCGAGGTCCTCTCCATCGGTGGCCGCTACTACCGTCGCAAAACGACCACGTCCAAGCCGTACTGGTACTAGTCCTTGACCAGACGTGTCTTCCACTCGCTCGGCGATGAGATTGAGCGTCTTCAGTTCGTCCACATTGGTCCAGTTCACATACATGAGCTTGATCAATTCATACATCGATATTATTCACCCAATCATTCCAGGTCCTGGCATGAACACCAATTAATCGACCCACGGGTTCCGGAGATCCGTCGAAAGTGTGCTTAAAAAAGTCCAGGACCAGAATCTCCCCGTGATAAGTACTTCCCAAGAATTCAATCTTCTCGACGACGTCGAGCTGGATTGAAAAGTTCGCCTCTCCATGCCCAAATAGAATCGCAGCCGGTGGCCAAACCAAGAAAGACTCAAAAGCGCCATGGGTCGATTCGACGACCCGTTCCAGATCGCTTTGAGAGCGCTGCACGACACGAAGAATACGATCACTTCTCAATTGCAGCGAAGTGAGGTCGAGGCCGACCTCGAGCTGAGTCCGTCTCGTCTCTTGATAATCGCGCAATAGGGGCAGCTGACCCAGCGACAAACCTGAGCACTCATCCGAGAATGGGAAGAAGCAGAGATCTTCGCAGTAATAAACTCGTGACTTCGTATCGAAGTCGAGCGGCGTCCCTTTCTCGGGCCCAATACGGACCAGCTCTTCAATCTTAGTCATGGTGCTACGCTTTCGGGTCACGGCCGTGATCTTGCCACGAGACAATTGCTCGACGATCTCGCGCGCCGAAGGACGGTCCTCGGGGGCCCGTTGAGTACAGAGTTCGATGAGATCTCTTAAGCGCGGATCCGCACCGTCGTCTACTTCGGGAAAAGGTGAGGTCAGGGCGAGCTGAGCCGCCGCCCGAATTCCCTCTCGTCGGCGAAATGTAAAGGGCGTCTTTCCGGTAACGAGATAATAGACGAGACCACCCAATGCGAATATATCGGTTGCTGTCGAAACACACTCGGCTCCGCGCCACTGCTCCGGGGCCATGTACTCCGGGGTTCCAATGAGCTGACCCGTAGCGGTGATCCGGTGTCGAGTGCCGTGCTTCACGGCGATTCCAAAGTCGATCAACGTGACGTGCGATTGACCCACCATCACGTTACTCGGTTTGATATCTCGGTGAATCCAACCTCGCTCGTGCAGCTGTGCCAACACCCGCGCCAACTCAGTCGCAATTTCCAGAATCTTCGCAACGGAGGCGTGGTTGAGCCCTTCACAAGTGACTCCAGTCAGAAACTCCATTAAGAGACAGAGTTGGCTCTCGTCGTCGAGATAATAGGCGTAAGATCTCACCGTGCCCGGGATCTTGATCCGGTGAGTGATGTCAAACTCTTGTTGGAGACGCGCTCTCAGCGAAGGATCGGGGACTTTCTTGAGCGCATATCTTATCCCCGCCGAATCGGTCGCTTCGTAAACGTATCCCGATCCTCCCGAATCGATCAGCCGACCCGTCTTCAAAGACGCCGGGCACACACCCCCCAGAAGCTGCATAAACCCCCAACAAGCAATCCAACCAAAAATGCACAACCCAAAGAACACCCACAATGTCGGAGATAGCGACAAGCGGCCACCTTAAACAGCGGCATATAGAATTGGAAAGAGAAAAACTAGCAGCCCGTTGAAAAACTCATTCCGCGCGGGAGGCCGAGCTTCCTTCGCCC
>CAYZYD010000381.1:0-2269 GCA_964482505.1 uncultured Planctomycetia bacterium
ATCCCTGTCGACGTCGGAAGTGGTGGTAGATGAGCTTGGGACCCTTCTCCTCGCCGACGACCTCGGCCACGACCCTCGCGCCTTCAACGGTGGGTTGTCCGACGATGAACTCGTTGTCCTTCTCGATACTGAGGACATCGGTGAGCTCGATCGTATCTCCTGCGACCCCATCACGGCGGTCGAGGAGAACCGACTGTCCCTCGGTCACTCGGTACTGTTTGCCGCCGTCGCGGATAATGGCGAACATGGCTATCTCCGTAAAATCATTCACTATTGTCGTTTACGCAACACGACCAGGAAGCGTTAGCGGCTGCCCACCCCAGACAAGTGGGACTCTTCCGGCACCCTCCAAGCCGCGCAAGCCCGGCACTTTACCAGCCGATTCCCGCACTGGCAAGTCCCTACAGAAGACAGGGTTGGGACTAGCCGACCGCCAACCCGATCCAGCCCGACGCTGAAGACTCTTGAACCCTGAAAATTAGTAACCGCAAGAGAAGCGGGAGAGCGCTCACTGCCATTAAAGACGAATGGACCAAAGGCGACCTCATCATGTCGTCGAGTATCGAATCCGTCCGTCTGACGCCACCAGCGAACACCTTCCAACGCGCAGTAGCGGGCTCGTGAGTAGTGTGGGCTAACGCACAATAAGAAATTGGTCGGCTTGAAGGCTCTCGTCAAACTCGAGATAGACGCGCTTACCGAGTCCGCGTTCGAGATCGATCAACTGGCGTCGGCGCTCATTGGCGAAGAACCGAAAGAGTCCGGGACTCAACCTGACCTCGGTCGATTCAACGGAGTCCTCGGACAGAATCGAGCGAAGCTGTCGAAAGATCGTTGCCGATACCGCCCTAAAGTTCCGGATCGATCCGCGTCCTTGACAGACTGGGCAGACGTGTCGGCTCGACTTGTCCTTCGACGGCCGGAGCCGTTGCCGTGTCAGCTCAACGATTCCAAACCGCGACATTTTGGCGATCCAGGTCTTAGCTCGGTCCCGTTTGAGCTCGTCTCTGAGTAGGGACTCGACTTCTCGCCGGTGATCCGCTTCGAGCATGTCGATGAAATCGATAATGACGACCCCGCCGATATCGCGAAGGCGCAGTTGACGAGCTATCTCGGGAGCCGCTTCGCAGTTGATCGCAAAGGCGGTCTCCTCCAAATCGTCAGGCTGCCGGTAACGCCCAGAATTGACGTCGATCGCCACGAGTGCTTCGGTCTCATCAAAGACGAGTGACCCTCCGCTCGACAGAGCAACTTTGCGATCGTAGATCGCGTCGATCTCCTTCTCGAGATCGAAGTGAAAGAAGATCGGCTCCTCTGCATCGTAGAGCTTCACCCGCTCCGCGAGATCCGGACGGCGTTCATCGATGAATCCCAAAATCTGACGGGCGGTGGTGGGACAATCGACCCAGAGCTCCTCGACTTCTTCGTTGAAGAGGTCGCGAATGGTGCGGACGATCAACTCCGACTCCTCGTAGAGGAGAGCCGGCGCGGCCTGGATCTTGGCGTTCTTGACGATGTTGTGCCAAGCCTGCCGCAGATACTCGAGGTCGCGCTCGAGATCCTCACGCTCTTGCCCGGCGCCGGCGGTTCGTATGATGACCCCGAGTTGCTCGCCCGGGTCGAGATTGGCCGCCAGTTCCCGAAGCTCGTCGCGGACCTCGGGATCGTCGATGCGCTTTGAGACTCCGGGACGATCCATCCCGAGCATCAAGACGAGAAATCGACCCGGAAGACTCACGTAGGTCGTCACCGAGGGACCCTTGTGACCGATCGCCTCTTTGGTCACCTGGACCAAGACCGTCTGCGATCGGTGCAAAATATTCTGAATCAGGATTTTCTCGGAGGAGGGACGCTCGCCAAGTCGATCAAACGGAATTCCCTCCGCCCCGGTGTAGCCGGGGTGGACATCGGATACGTGAATAAACGCAGTCTTGTGCTCGCCGATATCGACGAAGGCCGCCTGGATCGCGGGTTCGATATTGACCACGCGTCCGAGGTAGATATTCCCGTGAAGGTTCCGCTCAAACCGCTCTTCGATATGGAAGTCTTCGAGGCGTCCGTTCGTGAGTAAGCCGACCCGGACTTCGTCGTCACCGGTGACGTTGATCAGGAGCTTCTGCCTCGCGTCGTCACTCATACGGACATTTCTCTAAGGGAGAAGTCTGCTGGCGACCCCATTCCAGTCGAGGCCGATCGAAAAATAGGCACGGACAAAGAGCCTCGAGCCGCCCGAGTTACCCATGACATCTCGAGGAATCACCCTCCACTG
>CAYZYD010000381.1:2279-4751 GCA_964482505.1 uncultured Planctomycetia bacterium
CCGGCACCTTGGCGAAAATCCATCGCGGTGAGACCGCTTATCATGAGGGACCAGGTCCAAAAAATGAAGGCGAGCCCTAAGGCTCGCCTTCTGACATTCGAAATCAAAAGTGCTCGTAGACTTTGCGGTCGGTGACTACTTGTCCGCAGCTGGTTCGAGCGATTTAAGTCGCTTGTCGCGCTCTTCAGGACGACCGTACTTCTTGATGAAGTAGTCGTACCGCTCCGCTTCAAGGATCGCTTCGCGAGTAATCTCGTCGGCGCGTTCGGTCGAGGAGATCAACTTCGGAGTGATCAGGATCAGCAGGTGGTTGATGTCCGTCGCTTTGCGCTTCCAGCGGAAGAGGTTACCGACGATTGGAACGCTCGAAAGGACCGGAATGCGAGTTTCGATCTCAAACTTTCGTTCCGAGTGTAGACCACCAATCACCGCGGTGTGGCCGCTCTGTACCCGAAGATAGGAGACGACAGTCTGTTGAGATTCTCGCGGCAGGTCGATGAATGTGAGAAGGTTGTTGTTTTCGTCGGCTGAGAAGCTGAACCGCTCAAAGCCGTCGATCACCGAAGTGGTACCGCTCAGCGAGCTCACCTTCGGAATCACATTCAGATTGATCATGTCCGTCCCCGGAACGACGTGGGGTGAGATATAGAGCGTAAACCCGATATTAATCGGAGAGCGCTCATTCTCGTCAATCTCGACGGTGACGTTACCGTTCTGGTCCTGCTGAACCCGCTGGACCGCGAAGGGTACCGATTCACCGACGAAGATCGTCGACGCGTAGTTGTCGAGAGTCGTCAGGACGGGCTGCTGGATGATCTTTGAGTTATCGTCATCTCGGACCATGGAGAGAAGGAGACGGGTCTGCGTGAAGTCGAGAATTCCCAGCGCATTGAAGTCATCCCTCAGCGATTCCCAACGACCGATGTCGAACGGGTAGGTCCCTCCAAACTCGAGTTGGTCGGGGGTGACCGCGGTCAGAGTACCCGCGAGCTCCCGCTCGGTGAGCAGCGGGTTGGGCGAGGGGGCAAACGCCGCGATCTGAAGGCCTTCACGAGCGGGCGTGTTCGGAAGGTCGAACTTGATCCCGGTCTCGAGGACGTCGTCGGACGAAGTCGAGATGAATTTGACCTCGACCTGAACGAGGGGCGGTTGCTTATCGAGCTTTGAGATGATCGCTTCGATTGCGGCGAGACTCGGTTCGACATCTTTTACTACCAGGGTATTCGTCACCGGGTCGTAATCCATGTCCCCGTCCTCGGAGAGCGCCTTTCGCAAGGCCTTGAGGAGGGTGAATTCCGCTTCGAGTTCGGTCACCGGGTCGTTCGAAATGCGATCGATCGCGACTTCTTCTACGTTTTGGATCATCGCCTGGTACTTGTTGGGAGGACGGATGTACTTGAGCGCAATCACCCGAGTCTCGAGCTGCTTCGTCAACGCTTCGGGACGAACCACTCGAATGATCGGGACGATACTCTCCTTATCCTCCACGGTGACGTAGCCCGCGGTCCGTACCACGGTTTCGAGCGCTTGCCGCCAGGGTACTCCCTGCAAGGCGAGCGTGACTTTACCGCTGACATTCTCCGCGATGACTATGTTGGCACCCGCCTGCTTTGAGAGCAGCTCGAGCACGACTTTGAGTTCTGCGTCTGAGAATTCCATCTTGACAGTCGTTGGCTGCGAGAACCGAATCAGTCGAGCACTCTCGTCGATGATCTGGCAATTTGTCTCGCGTGCGATAAGTTCGAGCGCTTTGCGCCATTCGACCGAATCGAGCTGAATCGTGACCGTCTCTTCGACGCCGGGATCGACTACGATGTTTACGTCAACCTGGCGACCGATTCCCTGCAACACTTCTCGCAGGGGTTTATCGCGATCGTTGAGTCGGATGAGATCAAACGTATCCGCCCGACGCGGCCGGCCCGTTTGAATGAGAGAGTCCTCTCCGGGTTGATCGGGAGGAACGTTGGGCACTGTTTCCCGATCGGAGGTTTGACCCGTTCCCACGCTCACGAGGAATAACACCGGGAGAATTACTGACAACACTCTCCGGGTCAGTTCCGTGGATTTCATCTAGGGCACCTTCCATCTTCGAATGCCGAGCTTCTTATTGCTTCGGGTAACTCTCTATCGGGGCCTTCTGAAAGGGACTGAAGCGAGTTTCTCGGAGATATTCGGCGCCTCACCTCGGGATCTTGTCCCGTAAAATCAAATATTATATACGCTTACAGACCACCCCTGGTTTGGCCGAGTCAGTTCGGTCCAAATTCAGGAATTTGCTCGAGCAAGTCCGGGAGGATTGGGAAAGTGCTTCTCGAAAAGTCTCGACCTGAGGCCCCCCGCTACCAAAAAAGGGCGGGGTCTTCGAAGGAAGACCCCGCCCGAAGGTATAGGGATGTGATTGCTCAGGCTGAGAGGGCCTAGTGTCCTGTTCGAAAAGTTCGAGCAAGAATCGCCGGCCCTCGCCCTCCCTGG
>CAYZYD010000382.1:0-4748 GCA_964482505.1 uncultured Planctomycetia bacterium
GCGAGGGGTCAACCTGATCGAAAGCTCTGGCGTTTATTGGCCGAATCTGGCGAACTCAACCCGCGCGATCGCCGCCTCTATGAGACCCTCTCGAGTTCGCCCAGTGAGGCCGAGCTCGTTGAGCCTTCCGAGCGCTTGGTGGGCCCGGAACGGTTACGTTATCTCGAACTCGCGCACGCGTTGCGAGGCAGCAACACCACTGCTCTGCCACTCCTGCGCGCTCGGTACGAAGCTGGGGATTATCCCGGTTGTGAATCGCTGCTTGAAACATTGTCGAGTAGCCAGGCTGGAACCGAGGTCCAGCTTGTGGCTGAAGTCCTCGAGCGGCTGGGGCGACGCGATGAAGCGATCGCGGTACTCGGTAACGGTGGTTCGAGTTCGGCCGAGCTCGAGATCTTCAAGGCTTCGCTGGAGGCCAAGCAGGGTCGGGCGGAGCGCGCTCTCGATATTCTCGATCGAACCTCGTTTGACTCGATTACCGATCCCGAGCTACTCAACCGAGCGGCGGTACTCGAGCGGCAAGTGGGTCGATTCAATCGGACGGACCAACTCAGTCGACAGGCCTTGAGTCTCGCCAGACGACAAGGAGAGACCGGCGTGATTCAGGTCCTCAATTCGCTTTCGACCTTAGCGGGGATCGCCCGAAGCGAGGATCGGCGTCGAGACGCTCTGCATCTTCTCACTCTAGCGGCTCGGTATGGAGAAGCTCACGGTCGGCGAGATGCCTTATTGACCGTCGAAGCCAATCGGGCTGGGGTCCTCTACGAAGAGCAGCGCATCGACGAAGCGTTCGAGCTCTATCGAGAAATTGAGAAGCGCGCCCTCGCCACGCGCCAGCATCGACTGCTGCCCCACGTTTGGCACGGGATCGCCACGATTGATCGCGACCGGGGGCACCGGCTCGCTGCGATTCGCAAGCTGCGTAGGGCGAGTCGGTATTGGCAGCGGTACGGCCTCGATCACCAACTTGTGGCGACTTATTTTAATCTCGGTGAACTCTACCTGGTCGTGGGCGAGTTCGAACAATCGAGACGGTACCGTCTTGAGAACCTCAGGCTCGCTAAGCGTTCCGGGGAAGCGGGTGCGATCTGGCGGGCCCATCTCGCTGCTAGCCGGTACGCTTCGCGAGTGGGAGATACCTGCGCGGCTCGCTTCCAACTGGAGAGCGCGAGACGGCACAAAGTCGAACTCTCACCGAGGCGACGAGCGTTCGAATATGCCGTTGAAGCCGAACTTCTCGAAGCTGAACAACAGTATCGTTCGGCGCTCCAGGCCTGGGAAATGTGCGGACGACAAGTCGCCGAAGGAGGCCGCTCCTATTACCTCACGCAGGCCTGGTTGGGTCGGCTGCGGATGCTCTCTGCGATCGGACTCCGCTCGAAGTTGGCGGACGGCGTGAAGCAAGCATTGCGAGAGGTGCGACGGGAACCGAACCCCGCAATAGCGAGGCTTCAACTTCGGGTCGTGAGCGCGTGGATTGGAATCGACCCAGCGAGCCCCATTGAGCTTTTTCGGACCGCGTGTCGTTACCACTTGTTCGAGGAATCGGGGCTCGCCTTGGGACTCGCGGCGCGCGCGGGATTCGCCGGCTTCGGGCAGAGAGATCTCGGCGAAGCGATTCGCCTGGCCCAATCGATCTCGCGTCGGACCCCGACTGAGGTCACTCGCCTGCTCGAGGCTCGATACGGTGGTGGCTGGGGCGCGGCCGTCCGAGAGCTTTCGCGCCCCTTTAACGTTATATCTCGGGAGGATCCCATCGACGTACTCTCTCAACTCGATCGACTTCTTCACCAGGTCGCCGGACAGATTGCGGCCGATCGACTCGCTCTCTTTCTTACCCTGGGCGGAGAGTGGACGTGGATTGCGTCTTGGCAGCCGACTTCCATGGCCCTCTTCTCTGAACCAGTGCCCTTTGAACAGAGTCGTTTTGCCGACCGTTTAGCATTGGCGGCGATTCCCCCGGACGCCCTCGACGAGCCGAACCATACCGCTTCTGGTCGCTGTGAAATGGAGGGTGGGCCCGCGCGTTACTGGATCGGTCCCGAGTTTGAACCCGAGACTCGTCTGGCCGTCGTCGCCGAAGGTGGAGATGGGCCTCTTGGACCGTTCGAGGAAGCGCTCCGAGAGCATATGACGCAATTGCTCGCTATCGGCTTCCTCGCCGTCCTATCGCAGCTGCGGGTCGCTAAGGCTCGAATCGAGCGAGCACAGGAGCTCTCTTCTCACTCGCTCTCACAATCGGTAACCGCGGGCCGGAGTGAGCGGCTCACCCGGCGTACCCAGCAGGCCACCCGGAACCTGACGGAGACCGAAAGCAGTTGGCCCTGGGTCGTCGCCTCCCCGGCCCTGCGAACGATCGACGCTTCGACTGAGAAGTGGGCAAAGAGCGATCTCCCGGTGCTGGTTTACGGGGAGAGCGGGGTCGGGAAGAGCCGTTGGATCGAGCGGCTGCACAGTCAAAGTCCTCGCGCTGAGGGACCCTTTGTGATCGAAAACTGTGGGGCTCTCCCCGAAGCCTTGCTCGAAGCCGAGCTGTTTGGCTACGAACCCGGAGCCTTTACGGGGGCGGACCAGAGCCACGCGGGGCTCTTCGCCCGCGCGAGCGGCGGGACTTTGGTCCTCGAGCTCCTCGACTGTTTGAGCCCGGCCCTTCAAGTGCGTCTCCTGCGAATACTCGAGACAGGTAAGGTTCGTCCCCTCGGCGGCACCGAAGAGCTTTTCTACGATGTACGACTGGTTGCGACTCTGCGAGAGTCCCCCCGAACCGCGGTGGAGCACGGTCGACTCCGACCCGATCTCTTTTACCGGTTGCAGGGCCACGAGGTTGAGATACCGCCACTCAGGCGAAGAATCGAGGAGATCGAACCGTTAGTTGAGACAGTCGCTCGCAGCCAGTCGCAGAGTCTTAATCGCAAACCGGTCTCGCCGTCGAGAGCCGATCTAGAAGCGCTCAAACGCTACTCCTGGCCTGGAAACATTCGTGAGTTGATCAACCTTATACAAACCTGGCTCATCGATGGTCGAGTTGATACTTCGTCGCTGGTTGCCTCTGGGACTGAGGACTTCAATTTCGAGGGAATGCCGCAGGATTGGCGCGCGGCGACCGAGGAATTTCAGCGATTCTTGATTGAAAGAACTCTGCAATCGACCCGTGGCAACCTGAGCCGAGCCGCCGAACGGCTAGGGATCAGTCGCCGTCATCTCAAAAACCTCGTCGAGAAGTATGGCCTCAAGTAGCGGAACTGGAGTTCCCACCCGGGTCCGCAAAGTGTAAAGCCAACTTGCAGCGGCTCGAGTACGTTCTTTGTAAACGACCTAATGGTTGTCGCTTACGGGGCATGGGTGACTATGGCGAGCGGTTTGCCACAACGCCAGCTGAGAGAGGTCCCCGGATAAGGCTGGCTTTGGAGGGGGTCAAACGGTCAGGGTCGCTCAGGCAAGGGACGGCTTGAGTCGATCTTCCCCGTCTTAACGAGGAGAAAGTCTTCCTTATCCGTCCTCTCTCATTCTCTCCGCCTTATTGCAGCAGAAGCCCCGAGCCACTATCTTTTTAGCTATTGGGCGAACTACTGAAATCCTGTCACGGCTGTCTCAAACGAGGTAATTATGCCGATTGAACGAATCCTTGCCGCTGGATTCCTCTTGAGCTTGGTCTCTATTCTGCCTGCTCAAGTCGGGAATACGCTCTCCGTGGACCCTGGGATCTTTGTGCGAGGTGACAGTAATCTCGACCAAGAGGTGACGATTGCCGATGCGAGCTATTTGGCGCGTTCCCTCTTCCTTGGTGATATGAATCTCAGCTGCCCCGATTCGAGTGATCTCAATGACGACGGCGGGGTCGATATCGCGGATCTCACATTGCTGGTCGAAACGCTCTACAGCGACGTTTCGATTTGTGAACCCTACCCCACTCCGGGAATTGACCCGACCGCGGACGAACTCCCCCCCTGCGCACCGGACCCGATCGAAGTCGTTCGAAGCAACGGTCAGGGCGCCGACATCGATCATATCTACTTGCTCGCCTCGGCGGGAACGGGGGACGGCGTGGTTGCCGGTCAAGGGGCAGTGGTAGTGCCCGTGCTGCTCGACTCGATCGGACCCGTTCGCGGCTTTCGACTCGAGATTGGCTTTGATCCCACTCAAGTTCTTGAGCCCGAGCTCGAGATTGCGGACATCGAACCAGCGCCAGAGTTTACGGCTTCCCAAACCGCAGAAAACCGCTGTCAGCTCATCGTCATTTTTGACGTCCTTCCCCCGTTCGACGACACCTTTCTCGCAGCCGGGACTGAGATTCACCTCGCAGATCTTCGGTTCGAAAGTTCGGATTCCCTATCGAACGCAATCGGCCTGACTTTTGTCAGCAAAACCGAGCTGGTCGGGGAGTTTTCCGAGAAGGTCGAAACAGTTCTTTTGAGCTCGGCTTTTCTACCTGTGTTAACCGGAGTCGAATTATACGTTCGTGGGGATACGACTGGGGATGGTCAGGTAGACGTTGCTGATTGTGTGGGACTCCTCCATTACCTCCAAGGACTCTCGCCGGGCGCTGACTGCCTCGACTCCTACGACGTGGACGATTCAGGGACGATTACACTCGTTGACGCGATCAATTTACTCACCTATGTGTTCAGTGGAGCTGAGGCGCCCGCTTCCCCCTTCCCGATCGCTGGGGTCGACTCAACCCTAGACTTCCTTAGTTGCCCCTAGTGTCCTGTTCGGAAAGTTCGAGTGAGAACTCGGCGAGCCATTCG
>CAYZYD010000383.1:0-4721 GCA_964482505.1 uncultured Planctomycetia bacterium
ACTCATTCCGCGCGGGAGGCCGAGCTTCCTTCGCCCAGCGCCCCCGGCGAACCTTGAAGTATGACCAATACGCCTTCGATTCGGGTTTCGGCACGGCGAGTTGGAACCCGAGACATCCGATACAGTCACCTTGCGCGGGCTACGCTTCGGCCGCCTCCGGGGCGTCGGGCACGAGGATGGAGCAGCAGCCGAGGTCGACGCGGTTCCCCTGCTCGGTTCGGGAGACGGCCTCTGAAGTTCCGTATCGGATGCACTTCCCCTCGCGCTGAGAGACGACGAGCCCCGCATCGCGCAAAACTTTGAGGTGGTATGAGACGAGACTCTGCTCGACTCCGGCCCGGCTCTGTAGATCGGATACCGTGAGCGGGTGATCTTCTATGAGCCAATTGAAGATGCGGAGACGACACGGGTTGGCCAAGATCTTGAGCAGGTCGGCGCACGCCTTGTTGAGTCCAGGGTCAAGCCGCGACATTCAGGGTCCTTAAAAAAGAGAGTTCTCAACAGCAGGCGCTGGCGTTGTCCGCGGGGAGGTCGCCGGGACCGCAGGGGAAGAGCCCATAGTGTGTGGTCGCCTCACCGACAATGTCAAAGTGGCGCGCAAACCGGGTCTTCGAGAGCATGTCCGCCGTATTGCGACAAACAGCTACCATTCGGCCCTTTTCAAAGAGATGGTGGTCGTCTAGCTCGAACGCGTGTTCGTGACCTGAGATCGTACCGTGGTAGACCGCAGCCTGACCGTAGTCTTCACACTGATCTTCGAGCGGGAGCTTGAACGCTCGAATCGTTATCGAGCTGAACTTCGCCTCCCCGACCTTCTGCTTGACCGACTCGTTGGTCATCGCGATTTGGCTCTGCTTGACTACGCGAAAGTCCTCGACCCCGAGCCGGGCCATAAGACGGCGGAAGTCCTCCTTGTAAAGAGCCCCTCCGAGACACTCGCCGAGCAGCTCCGCGTCCTCGGCGAGTTCGGGGGCGAGCCGTCGGTCGCAAAAGACGTCTGAGAAGTAGAGCTCGCCGCCGGGTTTGAGAACCCGCATGACTTCAGCGAAGAGGCGCTCTTTGGCTGGCGACAGGTTGAAGACACAATTGGACACTACGAGATCGATCGAACCCGACTCGATTCCGAGACCGGCGAGATCTTCGATGTACCCCTTGCGAAACTCGACATTCGGAGACTTGTAGCCAAACTGTTCGGTGTGGTAGTCGAGGTGTCGTCGCGCGACTTCGAGTTGCTCGTCGGTCATATCGACGCCGTAGACAAACCCGCGCTCTCCCACGCGCTCAGAAAGCAGGTAGGCGTCGCGCCCCGCCCCGCAACCGAGGTCGAGCACTCGGCAACCTTCGAGGGCCGGAGGAATCGGAACGCCACAACCGTAGGATCTCTCGCTCACCTCGGGATGGATGCGGGTCATGCTGTCCCGGATCTCGGAACTAAAGACTTCGGCGGTACAGCAGGCAGTCGTCTTGAGGTCGTGTTTCGTCTGGAGAACGCGGCCGTAATAATCCTGGACCGAGGCCAGAGTTTGCGAGTCGGACGGAGAGAAACCGGCCGAATCCGGAGTGGTTTGATTCTCGCCGAGAGTACTTGAATTCAGGGAAGCGCCAGTGTCCATCGAGTGCGGCTCCTTAATGGCTGCGGAAACGATCGGTCCGCGCGAGTCTGAGAATTATGATCGGCTCGCGCGGCCTGGTGGAAGCTTGTCGCACAGATTCAAAACCATATCAATGTTCGTCCATATGTATATGGGAAATCAGAACCTGGCGATCTCGGCTCTACTTGTAAGACTCGGGCCAGAACCCAAGCCGATGCGAGGGGTTTTGAGGGAAAGCGAATCGAAGAGGATAACTCGAGCATGCGACAGATACTTCAAGTCTACACATTAGCGGCCGTATTCGGCGGAACACTCCTGGCCGGATCCGTGGTTCCCGGCGAGCTCGCCCTAGCAAACCCGGCAGTCTCACACAAACGGACCCAACCCGATTCGGGCGCAGAGGGTTCCGAGCCAATTGGGGGTTCCGAGCCAATTGGGGGTTCCGAGCCAATTGGGGGTTCCGAGCCGGTTGCGATCGGTCTCGCGGGAGCTCGTCACCTCGCTGAACGAGCCGGGTTCGGCGCCCCTCCCCACGAACTCCGAGCACTCGCGGACAAGAGCTGGGTGGACGCGGTCGAGACCTTTCTCAACAGCTCTTCCGCTCCGCGGCTCGCCCCACCAGCCTGGGTGCACGAGGAGCGACGGCGACGACCGAACCGGCAAGATCCCGAAGCTCGGCGCGAGTTTCTGCGCGAACGGCTCGAGCGCGGTCAGGAATTGCGGGCTTGGTGGTTTGCTGAACTTGTCTCGACCGAAAATCCACTCCAAGAGCGGATGACTCTCTTCTGGCACAACCACTTCACTTCGAGTCTCAGGAAAGTGAAGTTTCCTATCCTGCTCTTCCGGCAGAACCAACTCCTCCGCAAACACGCACTCGGGAACTTCGGAACCCTGCTGCACGCGATCACCCGCGATCCGGCCATGATCCTCTACCTCGATAGTCAGAAGAACCAGCGCAAAAGCCCCAACGAGAATTTCGCCCGCGAGCTTCTCGAGCTCTTCACCCTCGGGGAAGGTCACTACTCAGAGCGCGACATCAAGGAGGCGGCACGAGCCTTGACGGGTTGGCGCGTCAACCCACTCACGGGTCGGGTCCGCGAAGTCAGGCGCCGTCACGACTCGGGCGAAAAGACCTTTATGGGTCACACGGGTGAGTTTGACGCTGACGACATCGTTCGAATCCTACTTGCGCACCCGCGGACGGCCGAGTTTGTCGTCGAGAAACTCTGGCTCGAACTCATCAGCCCCGAACCCAACCCGGCCGAGGTCAAACGGCTCGCGCAGCTCTTTCGCGAGAAGAATTACTAGATCAAGCCGCTGTTGCGGGCGCTGCTCTCGAGTCCAGCCTTTCGTGATCCGAGCCAGCGCGGCACCTTGATCAAATCCCCGGTCGATCTCCTCGTCGGCACCGTGCGCACGTTTGAGATTCCGGTGTGGGAGACCGAG
The DNA here is from genome assembly GCA_964482505.1 of uncultured Planctomycetia bacterium. Lineage (GTDB taxonomy): Bacteria > Planctomycetota > UBA8108 > UBA1146 > JAJFFE01 > CAYZYD01. The sequence goes on from CAYZYD010000383.1 coordinate 3,039, forward strand.
CGACTCGCCCAGGTGTCGCGGCAACTCGGCATGGATCTCTTTAATCCTCCCAACGTCAAGGGCTGGCCCGGCGGCAACCAGTGGATCACCTCGTCGAGCCTCCTCCTGCGCGAGCAATTCCTCACCATGGCTCTCGAGGGAGACATACCGGTCAGCCGGGGACGAGCGGGGATGAAACCCGCCTCGAGACCGGACCAGCATTCTGGATTCCTCGCGGAGTGGCTCGAAAACCAAGCTCTCACCGACGCGAGCGAGCTCAATGCCGCGCTTCTCAGTCTCACGCCCGTCTCGACACCGACCGACCCGGAGTCGCTCACTCAAACCCTGCTGCGTCTCGTCAAAGACCCGGTCTACCAAGTGAAATGAAGGGGACGATCTGCGATGACTTCACGCCGTGACTTTCTCAAACACTCTGGCCTTTTCGCGGCCGCACTCCCCGCGCTCTCGAGTCTGACCTTAGCGGGTTCAGGTCTCGAGCTCTGGACCATGAATGGCCCTGAAGGACCGATCTGGAATCCAGATCAAGTCAGTTCAGCCGACCCCGCGCGATGGGATCGGACGTTGGTCCTGATCGAACTCAAAGGGGGGAACGACGGCCTCAACACGGTCGTCCCGATCGAAAACGACACGTACTACCGGAGCCGTCCGCGAATCGCGATCGCCAAGAAAGACGCCGTGAAGCTCGACGCCGAGACGGGGCTTCACCCTTCGCTCGCTCCGCTGGGTGAGCTTTGGAAACAGGGCGAACTCGCGATCGTACAGGGGGTCGGATACGAAGATCCCAACCGCTCACACTTTCGGTCGATCGAAATCTGGGAGACGGGATCGGACTCCGATGAGTACCGGCAGTCGGGTTGGCTCGAACAGCTCTTTCGCGAGTTGCCGCGCCCCGAACAGTTCTGTTGCGACGGCATTTCGCTCGGTAGGTCGGAGCTCGGCCCCCTCGCGGGCGATAACTTCCGCGCGCTTTCTATCGAAGACCCGGCCCGCTTTGTCGAGCGCGCTCGCGAAGTGAAACCCCTCGGCGGTGGTGCGAAGAAGAGTGGGCTCGAACACATCCTTGATGTCCGGAAGCGAATCCGAACCTCCGCCCAAGCAATCGAAGCGCGACTCAAGAAAACTGCAGCCCCGACCGGGTTTTCGCGACAAAACTTCGGTCGTCAACTCGCAACCGCTGCGCATATCATCGGAAGCAAGATCCCCGTTCTCGCGGTTCGGGTCACCCTCACCGGGTTCGATACTCACACCAACCAGGCCGGTCAGCACCGAAGGTTGCTCGAACAACTCGGTCAGGGGCTCAAAGCCTTTGAATTAGCGTTGAAGCAATACGGTGCTTGGAACCGCACCCTCTGCCTGACTTACTCCGAGTTTGGTCGACGCGTTTCGCAAAATGGCAGCGCGGGAACCGACCACGGGACGGCCGCTCCTCACTTTGCGCTCGGTGGCCGTGTTAAGGGAGGCCTCTACGGCAAGCTCCCCTCGCTTACGAATCTCGATCGCGGTGATCTCAGGTACACCGTCGACTACCGCTCTCTCTACGCAACCTGCGCCCGAGACTGGTGGCAACTCGAGCGAGTACCGGCCGAGCTCAAGCCCTACTCCCCTCTGAAGCTGCTCCAGGGAGAGACGCTCTAGCAGCCCGTTGAAAAACTCATTCCGCGCGGGAGGCCGAGCTTCCTTCGC
>CAYZYD010000384.1:0-4709 GCA_964482505.1 uncultured Planctomycetia bacterium
GCTCGTCGGCCTTAACGTCAGTGGTCTTCTCTGGACTGATGCGAGTCACTACGGGATCGAACTCGACTACCGCGCGCTCGTCACGAATATCGTCACGCGTTTCCTCGAGGAAACCTCGGCGCACATCCTGATCTGTCCGCACGTCTTTGGCGCCGCGGTCGAAAGCGACCTCTCGGCCTGTCGGGCCTTTCTCGAGCAATTCGACCTCGACGCGGCCCCGGGGCGGCTCCACCTCATCGAAAGCGCGAGCGGTCCTTCGACGATCAAGGCGCTCTTTGGCGGAGTGGACTTCTTTCTGGGCTCGCGGATGCACGCCTGCATCGGCGCGCTCTCGCAAGCGATCCCCGCGGTCGGGCTCGCCTACTCGGATAAGTTTCTCGGGGTGTTTGAGTCGGTCGAGGTCGGCGAGCTCGTCGTCGATTTGCGCCGCACCGGGGTCGAAAGCGTCGTCGAGCGCGCGTTCTCGCTCTACGAATCGAGGCGAGAACTCGCGGCAAAACTCGAACCAGCCATGGCGGGTGTGAAGCAGCAGGTCTTTGACTTCTTCGAAGCGGACTTTGCCCGGCTCGCGGAGTCGAGACGCCATGCGTAAGCTCAAGGGCCTTAAAGATGTTGTCGACTGGCATCTCTGTATCGGCTGTGGCGCGTGCTATTACGCCTGCGAACGCGGCGAAGTCGAGCTCGTCAATATTCCCGACCGTGGCATCCGGCCCCAGTTCAAGTCGGACGCGTGCGCGAGTTGCACCCAGTGTCTCGAGATCTGCCCCGGGGCGACGCTCGATGCCAACCTCGCCCTCAAAGGTCTCGACTCGAACCAATTGGCCTCAAACGGGACCGAAGAGTACGGCGCGGCGCTCGAGATCTGGGAAGGCTATGCGGCGGATCCCGAGATTCGGCACCACGCTTCCTCGGGCGGACTCTTGACCGCGCTTTCGCTCTACTGTCTCGAGCGGCGCGAGATGGAGTTCGTGCTCCACGCCGCGATGAGCACTGAAACACCCTGGCTCAACCAGACCGTTAAGAGTCGCAGCCGCGCCGAGCTCTTACCGCGCACGGGCTCGCGTTACGCGACCTCGTCTCCCTGCGAGGGGCTCGGGGAGATCGAGGCGGCGAATGCTCCTTGCGTCTTCATCGGCAAACCTTGCGACGCCGCCGCCGCGTTCAAGCTTCGTGCAGAGCGACCCGAGCTCGCCGAAAAACTCGGAGTGATCTTGAGCTTCTTCTGTGCGGGAACACCGTCGACCCAGGGTACGCTCGATCTGATGGAAAAGCTCGGGGTCGAGGACCGAGATTCGGTGACCTCGGTGCGATACCGCGGCCGGGGTTGGCCGGGCCACTTTCACGTGGAGTCGGGCGACGAAACCCAAGCCAAAATCACCTACGACGAGTCGTGGAGTTTCCTAACCGGGTATCGTCCTCTCCGCTGTAATCTCTGCCCCGACGGTCTCGCGCGCCTCGCCGATCTCTCGTGCGGGGACGCGTGGAACGAGTTCTCTGCGAATTCAGAAGATGACGGCCGATCGCTCGTCCTCGTGCGGACCGAGCTGGGCCGCGAGATCTTGCACGGAGCGATCCAAGCGGGGTACGTGAGCGTCGAGCCCTCAAACCACCCCGCCGTGCTCGAAGCGCAAAAGAACCTCCTACGCCGCCGCCGCGAACTCTACGGTCGTCTCCGAGGGATGAAGCTCGCGGGCATGCCGACGCCGCGCTTTGCTAACTTCTCGCTCAAGGCGTCCTGGTCAAAGCTCAGCTTTAAGGAAAAGCTCCGTACCGTGCTCGGAACTACCCGGCGGATGTTTAAGAAGGGGTTCTGGAAGCGCGCCGAGGTTTGATAGTTTGGGCTACTCCCAAAGCCGCGGCTTGCTGCTAATTATCCTTCAATTGCACTGAGATCCCAGCCGGCGGCGCTTTGAGTCAGCGTCCAGCCCCGCTTGATATTCTCGTGGGATATCACGCCGTAATAGTGTGGCATCGCACTCTCCCTGCCTCGAACCTCCTCCCAAACCAAGTTGACGTCTTCAGGGTCGATCTCGACTTGGATAACCTCGATCCGATCAAATTCGCCGAAGTGGAGCTCAAGAGTCACCGGCAGTTCATCCCAGGTTGAGAGATGAACAAAGCCCCCGTGATCCGGTTCGAGGGGCTGATCTCGAGCGACAGCGAGATGGTATAGCTTCACCAAACGGGATCTTTCTAGGCGAGGCCGCCAGTTTTTTTCGACAAGTGTAGAAGTTGCCCTTGCGCTTCTTCTACGACTGTAGTAGAAGCAGCCGGGTAAGACGTGGGGTCGGGCGGGTTGCGACTCGGGCGGGCCTCAATCTCCCTGGACTCCTCGAAAGGGACCTTGTGCAGTTTAGCGAGCAAGAGTGGAAGATCATGAACGTCGTCTGGAATGCGCCCGCGGCGGTGAGCACTCGCGACGTGCTCGCCGAGCTTGAAGGCGACACCGGTTGGGCGTATACGACGGTCAAGACGATGCTCACGCGGCTCGAGGAGAAGGGGGCGCTCGCCGCGCAGAAAGTGGGCAAGGCGTCTCATTACCGCGCCCGCGTGTCGCGCCCGGACGCACGCCGCGCGGCGGTGGGAGCGCTGATCGATCGCGCCTTCGGCACGCCGGGTCAGTTCATGGCGCATCTCGTCTCGGACGAAAAACTCTCCAAGCGCGATCTCAAGAAGCTCAAAGAACTCTTGCGCGAGGAAGGGCTGCTCGATGGGTGAATCGCTGGTTTCATTCTTCCAGTCGATCGTTGAGTCCTGGTGGAGTTGGTCCGCGGCGCTCTTTGTGCAGACCACGCTCCTCATCGCCGGCCTCGCGCTTCTTGAGCAGCTCGGTCTCGATCGGCTGCGGCCTCCGGTTCGACTGACGCTTTGGAGTCTCGTCGCTCTCAAATTCTTGATCAGTCCCGAGTGGTCTTCCGAGCTCTCGGTTCGAAATCTCGTCGACGAGGCGGACCCGATGGTTCCCGACCTCGTCAGCGGGTCGGGACTTGAGAGTTCGCTTGAGTTCGCGACTGAGTCCGCGCCATTACCAGGTGCAACCGCGGGTCTCTTCTGCCTCTGGTTGGTCGGCGGGGCTCTGCTCATGATCCGGTCTTGGCGCCGCGCGCGAACTGAATTTCGTAACTGGCGAGCGAGTGGAATCGACGCCGGCGCCACGCACCTGGACGAGTTGGTCCGGAACTCTGCCCTCGAACTCAGGCTCCCGCGACGGCCCGAGGTCCGGCTTTCCGCCGAAGCCACGACCGCGTTCGTGGTCGCCGGGGGAAGGCGGCGACGACTCGTGGTCCTGCCGGAACGGTTGCTCGCGGCGCCGCTGCCCCGGGTGCGGCACATCTTGCTGCACGAACTCACCCACTTGCGCCGTCGCGATCTCCTCCGTCAGCAGCTCTTCAGTCTCTTGCGGGTCTGCTACTGGTATCACCCGCTCTTGCCCGTTGTCGGGAAGAAACTCGAACGGCTGCGCGAACTCTGTTGCGATCTCGACGTCGCGCGGCGGATTGGCTCCGAGGTCGAGTCTTACCGGCGCACGCTACTGGTCGAGGCGAGCCATTCGGCGGGTTTGAGGCTCAGCCACGCGGCTCCGCTTCTCACGAGTCGGGGCGCACTACTCGAACGTCTCGAACAGCTTCGGCTCCGTTCTGCTCCGAGTCTTCGCACGACGCGCGCGCTGCAGGTCTTGGTTGCCCTCTTCGCGATCGGATCCCTATTGCCGCTCGGGGCTGAAGCGGCGGTACCGAGCCGCGCCCGACCGATCTTCGAATCGACTCGCATCCCGCGACCGAGTGTAGCCGTCAGGTCACGCCCTGAAGAGCACCGGAGGCTCGAAGCTCAAGTCGAGGCCGCGCGCGACCAGATCGAAAAACTCAATCGCGGCGACGCGGGCGGTTGTCTCCGTATGCGTTACGCCGCCGCGCTCATCGTCAGCTACGAACAGGATCGAGCTTCGGGCTCGAAGTCCTCTCAAAACTCAAAGGAAATGGAACATGAGTAAAGCCGTGACTCTTTTCATCGCTCTCACCGTTCTAGGCGTCGCTCTCCTCTCTCTCAAACAAGCCGCTTCGAGCACTCAGGAAATGCCGCAGTTTGATCCCGCGGAGATGATGAAGCGTGCCAAGGCGGCGACGACTCCGGGCAAGAACCACGAATTCTTGGAGCGATTCGTCGGCCATTGGAAAGTTACCCAAACAGTGATGATGCCGGGTGCTCCGAATGCCAAGAGCGAAGCGACGGCGGAGTTTGAATGGTTGATGCCAAACCGCTGGCTCAAACAGACCATTCAATCGAAGCCGAGTGGTAATCCGATGATGGATATGATGATGCCGACCGAGACGTTTCAGATCATGGGTTACGACAATTACAAACGTCGCTTTGTCGCCATGGCGGTCGATAACAAGAACACCGCTCTCTACCATTTTCAGGGGCAGATCGCCTACGACACCAAGAACTTGATCTTCTACGGCGAGATCGACGAGCCGACGCTGCAAGAGTCGGACAAGATGGCCAAAGGGGTATGGCGATTCGTAAGCGACGACGAGATGGTCTTTGAGATACACGATCTCGCTATGGGGCAGAACAACACCCAAGTGATTGAAATGAAGTACCAACGCGTCAAGTAACCCGGTCGCTCCGCGGCTAGCCCGTTCTTCCTTGCGAGTGAATGCGTGACGACTTCTCGCGTACGATTTCGGCATAGGTGGCGCGGATGACGT
>CAYZYD010000385.1:0-4687 GCA_964482505.1 uncultured Planctomycetia bacterium
GGTTGGGCCGCGTCGCTCCTCTTCTTGGTGCTCTGGTTGTTCCAAGCCCTCCCCGAAGACCCCAACCGAGCGAGTCCCCATAACCTCGTCGCAACAGATGTTGAATCACCCGTCGAAACTCCAGCCTCACCGGTCACCAAGCCGACCCTCGACGAGCTGTACGAGAGCTACGTCCGTCGCGGCAGCGACGAGGGACGGATCGTTCAGTCCCTCGATCCCTACGTGGTGAAAGCGGTCTCCGATCCGAACTCCGGCGGGGTCAAGCTGCTACTCATTCGGTCGACCCTCGAGGAGAAGCGGGTCGATCAACTCTACCAACCGGCGCTGACCGACAGCGGCCGCATCGCACCGGTACCGATCGATAACTCGCGTTGGTCGAGTTCGTCACTCTGAAACTTCTCCGGCCCTCATGGCTGGAAAGTACGAATCAGCCCGAACCGAAAGTAAGGAGGTCTCATGTCTCGAATTTTCATAGTCGCTCTCGCCACTCTCTGTTTCTCGAGCGCTCACGCCCAGACCGGAGATGATCTGACCGAGCTCGAACGCGCCGTCAAAGAGCTCAAGCAGCAGATGCAAGAGTTGCGCGAAGAGCAGCGAAGTGAACCTCAGAACCGTACTCTCTTCCGGTCGAATCAGGTCAATGTCCAAGTGATCAATAAGAATGGCCAAGAGCTGGTTCTCGAAGAGCGCAACGGGGGGGAGCGCAAGGTCACTCTGAACGGTCAACTCGTGCCGAAAGATCGGGTGACTATCGACGGGGGACGGATCACCATTCTCAATGAACGGGGTGAGCCGATCTTTGAGCACCAAGGCGTCACGATCACGAAGCCACCCGTCAATTGGGGTTGGCAAGAGCTCAAACCGCGGCGCGAAGTTGAGAAGCGACCGGTGATCGGAATCACTATGAAGCCGGTGAGTCCCGAGCTCGCTTACCATCTCGATCTCGAGCCGGGTCGCTGCGTTTTAGTCGAGCGCGTCGCCGAGGGTCAACCGGCCAGCCAAGCCGGACTCCAGCAGTACGACGTAATCGTCGCGATGAATGGTCAAAACGGAGTGCACCCGGTCAACCTGCGCGAGCTGATCGCAGACTCGAAAGCGGGAGACCGGATCGATCTCACGGTGCTGCGTCGGGGTGAACAGCTCAACTTCACGCTGACCGTCGCCGAACGTGAAATTCATCCGGGCCACGAGTTTTTCAATTTCGGATCGGAAGAGGTTCCGCATCTCCGCGTGAATCCATTTGGTCAGTGGAAGTTTTCCGAGGACCTCGACGATTTTCACGGACAGTGGGAGCCGTTCTTCCGCAACTTCTCAAACGAGCGAATGCACGACCATCACCAAGAGATGCTCAAAGAGCATCAGAGGCTCCTCGAACAGCTTCACCGCGACTTCGAGCACCGCTTTAAGCGGCTTGAAGACCGTCTTCCCGATCCCAAGACGGGGAAGCCTCGAGAGCTGTAGTCTCGAGCCATAAACTGATTGCTTGAGACCAGCGAGTACCCGCTCGCTGGTCTCTTGTTCTATGGGGAGGCGCGGGCGCGATCGCTCCAGCGTTTACTTGAGCGACGACTTGAGTCGCAGCTGCCATTTCTCGCCCGTGAGTTCCCAAAATAGCATCGCTTCGATAATTCGCTCGTGCTTGGGATTGAGCATCTCCCCCGTCAGCCGCGCCTTTGAGCGAGCGCGCTCTCCCGAACTGTCGATCTCGACGTAGAGGACCTCAACGGTTTGGATATCGAGATTCTCGGGCTTCACTCGGAACATCCGCTCGATCCCCTTGGCGACCGACTCTTTATCTTCGTCCTTATCGTATTCAGCGGCGGCGTCGAAATCTTTGAACTGAATCGCTTCCCAAAAACCTTCGGTCAGCCGCCTCACTTCCCCCTTGCCCGTTGCGTAGAGAGGCAATGTTCCCGACATCACCAAGAGGCCCGCGAGTCCGGCGACGAGGATGAGAATTCCGAGAACGATAAACTTCTTCATAGTTCAACTCGTCTCGCTTTGACACAGGTCAGAGAGATCACGGCGAAGAGTGAAGCGAGGCCGACGAGAGCTAGAGATGAGACGAAGAAGGTGCCCCAGCTCCAACTCTCTTCGGCGATCTCGAGCAGATCGTGCGCGTATTTCGTCAGCGTAGCGTTCGCGATCAGCCCGAGCGTGCCCTCGGTCGCACGCGACCCGAGGACGGTCTCCGAAAAGACGATCTGCGGAATGAGGATGATCGGGATCAGCATCATCGCTGTCTGAATCTTGCGGCTGATCGCAGACACCACGAGCCCGAGCGCACTCGCGCAGAAAATCGTGAGCCAGAGGGTCAGATACCGCACCACGACCGAGAGGAGGCTCTCGTGCATCAGGAGGTTCTTGCTCACGACGATTTGAAGCAAGAGCGCCTGCCAGAGCGAGATCAACCCGAGAAAGAGCAGCTTAGAGGTGAGATAGGGGAAGGACTCGACCCCGACGAGGCGTTCTCGATCGAACGCGAGCCGTTCGCGGACGAGAATCGTGCAGGAGCTGAGGCAACCGAGGTAGACGGCTGATAGCGCGACGATAAAGAGCACCCTCGCTCCCGCCTCTTCGCCCTTCCAAGGAAAGCAGACGATAAAGCCGAGAATCAGGGGTTGCACCGTCAAGGCGAGCACTCGTCCGGGGGAGCCAAAGAGGATCGCGAAGTTGCGATCGAGAAAGATATCGATGAGTTGCTTGCGCCGGGATCCCGTCAACGCGCTTCCTCTCGCATGAGAGAGAAGATTTGGCTGAACTCGTCGGTTCGATAGCTACCGAGAAGCTCTTCGGGTCGCCCCGCAAACTTGAGGCGGCCGCTGCTCAGAAGGATGATTTGATCCATTTCGTCGAGATACTCCATCGAGTGCGTTGTGAGCGCGAGGGTGTGACCGGCGCGGGCGAGCTCGCGCAAGAGGCGGATAAGATCGCGCTCGGCCCCCGGGTCGAGCCCCGAGGCGGGTTCGTCGAGAATGAGAACGCGCGGACGCGCGATCAACTCTTGCGCGATACTGACCCGCTTGCGCTGTCCTCCCGACAGTTGGCGAATTCGGCGATCGGCCGCTTCGGTGAGGCCGAGTTGGTCGACGAGCTCGGCCACCCGGGCCCGCGCCTCCGCTTTTGGAATCGAACGGAGTCGAGCCGAATAAACGAGCGATTGCGTCACCCGAAGTTCAGTGAAGAGATAGTCATCTTGCGGAACGTAGCCGAGTATGGTGCGAAGATGGCGCTGATACGACTCCTCCCCCGCACTCGAACAGCTGAGCATACCGCCGCTCGGCTTGAGGATGCCGGCGAAGCAGCGCAGTAGCGAGCTCTTCCCCGAACCTGAAGGACCGATAACCGCGGTGAGTTCGCGCGGACGAATCTGCGCCGAAATCCCCGTGAGAATCTGCTTACCCCCACGATCGAGATCGAGACCTCCACAACTGAGTTCGGGACCCTCGGGAGCCACGATCTGAGGTGTCGGATTCTCCGCTTCTGCACAGACCTTCGGCATCAACTCAACCTATTTATCAGAGGCTCTACGATAACTGCTCTTCCGTCGCCTCGACGGAATGGCGTGAGGGCTTCCACTGGTGTGATCGGATATGAGCTGTGTCACGGTTGAGGTGAACTTGGAATCCGCCCCGAACCCGAGGCGCCACGACGTTGTAAAGCTTGTGCGAATTGTCTAGAACTCGAATCGTCCCCCGCTGAACCGCGCCCAGGGACTCTCAGCCAACCGATTCAAATGTCGACACAGTCAGAATTGGAACGACGATGCTCGAGCTCTTCGCAAGTCCCGAGAACTGGATCGCGCTACTCACGCTAACGGTTTTGGAGATCGTTCTCGGAATTGATAACATCGTCTTTATATCGATTCTCAGTGGTAAGTTACCGGAACACCAACGCGGAACCGCGCGGCAGGTCGGACTCGCGCTTGCGATGTTTATGCGTATCGGCTTGCTCTTCTCGCTGAGCTGGCTTGTCAGTTTGACCGCGGGGCTCTTCACCGTCTTCGACAATGAGATCTCAGGGCGCGACTTGATCTTGATCAGTGGTGGTCTCTTTCTCCTGGCCAAGGCGACCCGCGAGGTTCACCACAACCTCGAGGGCGAGACAAGTGAGGGAACCGTCAAAGCGGTCTCCTTTGCGAGCGTCATCACCCAAATCCTACTCCTCGATCTCGTCTTCTCCCTCGATTCGGTGATAACGGCCGTCGGGATGGTGGACGAGGTCACCATCATGATTATCGCCGTTGTGTTCGCCGTCGGCGTGATGCTGATCTTCGCCAAGTCGGTCTCAGAGTTCGTCGAAAATCACCCCACCGTCAAAATGCTCGCGTTGAGTTTCCTCCTCCTCATCGGCATGAGCCTTGTCGCCGACGGCCTCGATTTCCATATACCCAAGGGCTATATCTACTTTGCCATGGGCTTCTCGATCATGGTCGAATTTCTCAACCTCCTCGCCAAACGCCGTCGCCGCTCCCCGGTCCAATTGCGAAAACGTTACTCAGAAGATGCGGGGGCCTGAGGTATTGGGTTGTCAGATCTTGTTAAGATGCGTTCGATCTAAACACAGGCCCGCGAAGTCTTTCCGGTTGAGGCCGGCGCTGCGCGGAGAGAGTCGCGGGATGGCCGCGTACGCACGCTAGTGTCCTGTTCGAAAAGTTCGAGCAAGAATCGCCGGCCCTCGACCTCCC
>CAYZYD010000386.1:0-4672 GCA_964482505.1 uncultured Planctomycetia bacterium
GCCGATCGAGCCACCCGGCTCCTCGCCGAGTGCCCAGCGAAATTCCTCTTCCCACGAGAGTTCGGAGAGCTTCGTCAGGCCTTCGGGGTGTTCCTCGAGCAGATCGAGCGCCTCTTGCAAGAAGGAGTTGGAACGGCGAAAGATCTCGGTGTGAACCTTTTCGATGATCGGCCGCGCGCGCTGGGTCCCGAGTCGAGCGAGGGCCAGGGCGGCCGATTCGGCTTGGAGAGCGTCTGAATCGGATTGGGTTCGGTGAAGGTAACCGAGTAGGTGCTCTTCGATATCTTCGCGGGTGGTGACGAGGGTTTCGGGTAGGGTCTCGGCGAGTACCTGCACGGCCATACGAAAGCTATCCCCGGAGAACGCTCCCTCTCGCAACCTCTCGATGAGATGGTTGATCGCCGGCTCCCCGAGACAGCGAAAGGCGCGCCGTGAGGCGCTCGCGATGAGTTCGTCGTCGGCAGCCAGACCGAGCTCGAGGAGTTGAAGACAATCGACCTTCTGAATCTCACCGAGGATCACGATGATCCAGACGGTCGCGTGCGAAGGGTCGTCGCCTTCGGTCAGTGAACGTTCGAGCGTTTCGAGCAGAACTTCGTCGAGATCGGGCTCGAGCTTAGAGAGTGCGATAATCTCGTAGACCGCGCGCCGCTGAAGCTGCGGGTCCTCTTCGAAAAGTCCTTGCAAGCGCTCGTCGGCGTCGTCAGATAGCCAGGTAGTCATAGGGGCATTATGGAGCATCTGGCCCGAACTACCAGCGGACTCCTCCACGTCAGCTCGGGAGGAGCAGACGCAACGCGAGCACAAAAGCGATGAGACCGACTGCAAATTTGAGTTTCTCTTCACTCCCCTTGAGTGCGATCTGCCCACCCAGGGTGCCGCCCGCGATATTGCCGAGGATAAGCGGCAGAGCCGCGCCGGCATCGACTCGACCCGCGACTAGGTAGATGAGGCTCGCGACCAGCGAAAAAACAAAGACGACGAAGATCTTGAGAGCGATCGATTGCTTGAGAGTGCGGCCCGAGACTACCGGCATCACGAGCAAGAAGAGCACCCCGACTCCAGCTCCGAGAAATCCGCCGTACACCCCAAATAGAAGCGCCAGGAGGGCCGTAACCCGACGAGGAGGCGACGAATCGGGCTCGTGGCTTCGATCGGTCTGAGTTGGCGGCCGCGGAATAAAAAAGACAATCGTGGCCACAAGCAAGATGCCTCCCGCGACGCGACGGTATTCCGTCGGATCGAGCGCGATCGCGAGCAGTGCTCCCAAACCTCCCCCCAACCCGGCGAGCAGGACGAGCTTGAGGTCGCGCGTCCACGCGTAGTTCGCCCGGGTAAAGACCCGCAGTCCCGAAACACTCTGAAAAGTCACGGCGAGCCGGTTGGTCGCATTGGCTTGAATCGCCGGTAACCCGCAAAAGTCGAGGAGCGGCATGGTCAAGAAGGTCCCGCCGCCGACGACCGTATTGACCGTACCGGCCAAGACGCCGACCCCGAGAATCAGCCAGAATTCGAGTGTCACCCGAGACCGCTCTCAATTCTCGAGCCGAGACGTCGGCCTCGCCAAATCCGTCGCGGTCCGACAACGGCGAGGTCGCGCCCGGTAGCGGCGAGACTCAGGCGTCGCGGCGACCGAGCGCATCCTGCCGGCCGGATACCCTTGAGCTTGACCCGGCTCGATCGATTGAATAGTTTTGCGCAGCTTCGGGGCCGAGAGTCCGCGTCCAAATCGCACCGATCCGCGGGACGCGCGACCCGCGTCGTGGTTTCATGACGCAGCCCGAGGCACTCTCGAGAGCCTGTCTCTCGACCACCCCGCCGCCGAAGTTCTCTCTCTGATCTCAAATTGGTGCGCGGGCCGCCCTCTCGCATTTCCTCCAGCTTGGAGTGATTCCGAGATAGACTCATCCGAGATAAACTAGCGGCACGCTCGAGTGCTTTCGACCGGAACCACATGGCCGGAGAGCGATAACTCCGCGAGCTCGAAGGCTCGGGCGCTGGGCATAAGAGGCGAAGGGGCGAGTCGTGAAGCCTCGGTCGAGCGTGCAAGGTAGTCCTCACTTTACTGTCGCTATCGAGACTGTCGCTATCGAGACTGTCGCTACCGAGCTTCTCCCGCGCAAACGCGACGTGTGGATCCGCGACGCTTTTGAGTCACGGCGTCTCTTGAACAACCCGGAGCTTTGAGTCACGCGCCGACGGAAACCCACGAAACCATCGAGTCTGTAGCTGCTGGGTGATTGCTGCCCTCACCCCAACTCAGCCCGCTGATCCTTTTTGAACCTGTGAGCTAGCCGCATGTCAGAGCGAGTTGTAAACGACTTCTCCATTCGAATCGCCACTCCCAACGGTACGGGGAGTACATCGGCGAACGATATCATTTTTAGATCCCTGTTTCACAAGGGGTTGGCTTCGTCGGCGAAGAATCTCTTCCCCTCGAACATCGCGGGACTGCCGACCTGGTACCAGATCCGCGTGAGCCCCAAAGGTTATCAGGCGAGAAAAGAACGCTGGGAGATCTTGCTTCCGCTCAACCCCGCGACTCTCGGCGACGATCTCGACGCGACCCAACCCGGCCAAGTTGTCGTCTACAACTCGGACCAGAAGCTCTCACCCGAGCGGGCGGATCAGTTCATCACCTACGGGGTTCCGCTCGATACACTCGCTCGAAAGAATCTCAAGGACGCCAAACTCCGTCCCAAGCTCCGCAATATGATCTACGTCGGAGTGCTCTCAGCCCTGTTCGGAATCGACGAAGACTCCATCATGGCGGCGATCCGGTCGGTCTTTCGGTCCAAACAGAAGGTGATCGATATCAACTGGGAGGCGCTCAACCTCGGGATCCAGTACGTACGTGAGAACATCGAGAAACGCGATCCCTACTACTTCGAAAAGGCGGACCAAACCGCTGACAAGGTCTTCCTGGAGGGCAACCAGGGAGCGGCGCTCGGCGCGCTCTACGGCGGCTGCACGGTCGCTTCCTGGTACCCGATCACTCCCGCCTCCTCGTTGACCGAGTCGCTGATCGGTTACTTCGAGCGAGCCCGAGTCAATGAAGACGGCACCCGTCGCTATGTCGTCGTCCAAGCCGAAGACGAACTCTCCGCGGTCGGGATGGCACTAGGGGCCGGTTGGGCTGGGGCGCGCGCGATGACCGGGACGAGCGGTCCGGGACTCTCGCTCATGGCTGAAAACCTCGGGCTCGGTTACTACGCGGAGATTCCCGTCGTTGTCTACGATATCCAGCGCGTGGGGCCGTCGACGGGAATGCCGACTCGCACTCAGCAATCAGACATTTTGCAAGCCGCCTTCTTGAGCCACGGTGATACGCGCTTTCCGATGCTCTTCCCGAGCAGCCCCTCGGAAGCTTTCGAATTTTCGTGGCGAGCCTTTGATATCGCCGAGCGTCTTCAAACTCCGATTATCTACATGAGCGATCTCGATCTCGGTATGAACACATGGATCGACAAACCGCTCGAGTATCCGAGCGAGCCCTTTGACCGCGGCAAGGTCCTCACCGAAGAGAAGCTCGCGGAGCTCAAGGACTGGGGACGCTACCTCGATCTCGACGGCGACCGCATCCCCTACCGCTCGATCGCGGGCCGCGTCGACGCGCCGCGGGCCGCCTACTTCACCCGCGGTTCGGGGCACGACGAGTACGCGCGTTACTCAGAAGACGAAGAGGTCTACGAACGCAACCTCGACCGCCTTCAGGAGAAGATCGACTCCTCTCCCAAGTACCTCCCGCCCCCGGTTCGGATGGGTAATCCCAGCGCGAACTACGGGCTCATCGCCTACGGCTCCTCGGACGCCCCGATCCAGGAAGTCCTCGCCGAAGATATCGGAGAGGATTACGAGTATCTCCGAGTTCGGTCGTGGCCATTCCATGCCGAAGTTGGCGAGTTCCTCGAAGCGCACGAACGCGTTCTCGTCATCGAGCAGAACCAGCAGGGGCAGCTCGCCTTGCTCTTGCGGATGGCCTTTCCGCAATCGGCGGGCAAAATAGAAAGCGCCAACTACTACGGCGGCCTCCCCCTCTCCCCGGGATTTGTGAGAGCGCGTCTCGAACCCTTCTTCGGAAAGGTGTCGGTATGAATACGACCGCAAAAATTAATCGGCTCGGTCTCGCCAAGAAATACTACGAGGGAGCCGCCTCGACGATGTGTAAGGGGTGCGGGCACGACCGGATCTCAGAAGCGATCGTCCAAGCCGCCTACGATCTTTCGCTCGATTCGAGCCGGGTGATCAAGATGAGCGGGATCGGCTGCTCGTCCAAAACGCCGGCTTACTTCATCGGTCGTGCTTACGGCCTCAATTCGACCCACGGGCGAATGCCAAGCTTTGCGAGTGGCGCCCACGCCGCCAACCACGCGCTCACCGCCCTTGGGGTGTCGGGCGACGGCGACACCGCCTCGATCGGCCTCGGGCAGTTTGTCCATCTCATCCGGCGCAATCCTAAGCTGCTCTATATCGTCGAGAACAACGGGGTCTACGGGCTGACCAAGGGGCAATTCTCGGCAACCGCCGATCGCGAGAGCCCTTCCAAGCGCGGTCGCTATCCGACCGATGAACCGATCGATCTCGTCGGACTCGCGCTCGAACTTGGGGCTGGATTTGTGGGCCGCTCGTTCTCGGGGGATAAGAAGCAGCTCATTCCGCTGATCAAAGCGGC
>CAYZYD010000387.1:0-4654 GCA_964482505.1 uncultured Planctomycetia bacterium
GTTGTCGCTGTGGGCCCAGCACTCGCGCGGCATCGTACCCGTCCCGATGTTGACCTGCGGAGTGAGTGCGGGGTCCGCCTCGGGGCCTTCGGGCCCGCTGCGTCGATGGTTGTAGGTGTGGAGATCGAGAACGACAAACTTCCCGTGCTCGGCCACCTTGAGGTCGAGAATCTCGCGCAGACGCTCGTAGAACTGGTCGTAGTAACGCAGCGACTCAGAGACCATCTCGTCCGTGAGCGGTTCGCGCCAGAGTTCCAAACCCCAGGCGTCTTCGGGAGTCTGGTAAACAGCCTTATCGCGCGGTCGATTGAGATCGACTTCAAATCGCGAGCGCCGGCCGATCACTCGGGTGGGGGCGACGAGCGACCATTGCGAAGTGAAGGGATCTTCTTCGCGGAGCCGGGAGAGATCGTCGGGGACGAGCAGCCGGACGATCTCCTCGCGGATGAAGTGACCGTCGTGAATCGCGGTGGCGACGAGCGGCCCCTCTCCGATGACCTCGTCCCAAATCTCAGCGGCCCAGCTCGCGTCGGGACTGATAGCATCGTTCAAGCGGACTCCTCGGGAGTCGTAGGAAGTGCCGGAGGGTCGCCTTTTGACGACCGTAACGCCGACGCGTTGGTCATAACGGGTGTGGCCAGAATCATCAAAGCCAAAAGGCCGGCTGAGAGGGTGCTTTGAGCTCGGCCCGGGCGAGCTGGGGATCTGGGAGGCGAGCCCGGAATGCAGGGTGTAAGCTTTTGTAGCGTACTTCTCGCCTCTCGATCGGGCGGCCGCCACCACGAGCTTGCCCCAAAAGCGCGGCCAAGAAGTCATTCCAGTTGAGATCGGCTCCCCCGAACACGGAAACCACGACCACAGTTCGCCGCAAGTACCCATAAGACGCGGGTACGCTTACTCGCCCAATTTCTCACCAAGCCCAAGTCGAATGAAACGGGAGGACGGCTAAGGAGTCCCCCAGTCGACAAAGAGCGATCCGTCGAGATAGATCCGACCGGCGGCCTCGAGGTCGGTGGCTTCGGAGACGATCGCGTGGAAGATGTTCGGGTTCGGTGCGAGCATGGGGACGCGGCCGCGCGTGTAGGCTTGCTCGCGCACCACTCCGAGGTAGGCGCGATTGAGCGCGAGCGCGCGTTCTCGACTTGGAAAGAGCAGCGTGGGCAAATCCGCGGGAGCTGCCTTCGGGTCGGCGGCAGCTCCTGCGAGTCTTGACTTGAGCTCGTGATTGACCCGGAACTCGTCGCCACCGCCGACGCGATCGTAATAGAGCGAAAGCTCGCCGCGGCTCGCCCCCAACGGAGGTCGATCGAGTTGACCGTTGAGAGTTTGGAGTTGCCAGCCCGCGACGCCGGGGATCTTGCGAGCAAAACTAAATGTACTGTCGACGGTGACCCCGAGCCCTCCGTGACAACCGAGGCAGTAGAGTTGCTCTTCTTCGGAAGCGAGCCGCAACCGCCCTTTGGGATCTTCGATGAAGCCCTGAAGCCGCCAACCGAAGTCGCTCAAGAGCCCGCTCTCCGCGCCACCCCGATAAGAAGGAAGCCGGCCGCGCTCCTTCTCTTCAACGATCTCCTCGGTCGCGTACTGAAGCGCCCAGTGATCGAGAAACTCGACCTTCTTCGCGTAGCGCACCTCTTTGACTCGGCGCGCACGGAACGAGGGATCGTCGGGGTCGAGGTAGCGAACGGTATGCAGAAACTCGGTGCCGCGGGGGTAGAGGTAACGGTTGACGCGAATCTCCTTCGCGTCGCCGAGATAGTGGCTCGGTAGACCGCGCAATCGGGTCGTGCCGGGCTCGAGCGTTCCACTCTGGTCGAGATCGACGCCGATCGGGCGCTCGTCGATCGGTTCGATCCGCCGCACCAAATCTTCGGTCACCTTGACCCGCGGATCGGCGCCGATGGCGGCTTCGAGGATCGAGAGGTTGGCGCGGTAGACTGCGCGGTCGATCTCGCCGCCAAGAGTCCGGAACGCGAGCGGCAACCGGATCGCGACATCGTTGGTACTTCCGGCGGAGGGCCAGAAAGTCCCGGGGAAGGGTCTAAACTTGATCGCACGCCAGCCCGAGCCATCGTTCGCAAAACCGAACTCATCAAAGCCCGCCTCAAAGTCGAGATCGGGTACATAGCCGAGGTAGTCGGTGCGCCCTTTGAGCTGACGACGGAGTGGTGAGTAGTTGTCGATTCGCAAACTCTCGAGGAGCTCGGGCTCGGCGATCGAGACCGGGCTCGGAGGGCTAAAGTGATTGGTCCAGTAGTTCTGCTTCGCTTCGGGACTGAAGGCATACTCGCGCTGGAGGTCGCTATCGTTGAGATAGTTGGGGGGAACGCCAACCGTGTGGCAGGTATAGCAAGGGTTCGAGCGGCCTTCGGTGCGCGTGTAACACTGCGCGGGGACCGTTGCCTCGAGGTTTTGCACTCGCAAGTGAGAGCGTGCGTAGGCGAGGGGATCCCAACTCTCGGACGCTCGGTCAGTTTCGGCCCAAACTCGATCACTCGCGCGATTGGGTTCGAGAGCGAGTAGCCCGAGAATCACTAACCAAGCGAACAGACCGACCCACCACCTCATCGCGACTCCGGGGTGACCACCCGCGTGGCGCGCGATCCGTGCGATTGCGCGCGATCGAGGAGCGGCGCGAGACTTCGGGTCGACAAGAGATATCTCGGGTGCATCACTTTGGTTCCGAGAGCGAACTGATCGGCGCCGGCGGCTGAGTAATCGTCGATGTCTTGAGGCGTACAAATTCCTCCGCCCCCGATCAGTTGAAGTCCAGCCTCGGCGTAATCGGTACGAAGCTCACCGATACACTCGATCGAAACCGGTTTGAGGGGCGCGCCCGAGAGGCCACCCGCGGGAATCGGCAGCGTATTGCAGCAGTGAAAGGTCTTGAGCCCCGCCTCGACCGCGGTTTCGACAAGCTGGTGATACCGAACGGGCGGAATCTTAACGACGACGGGGACGTCGAGATCGGCAGCCCGATCGAACAAACTCTCGGGCCAGTTGATCTCCCCCACATTGGGACAGCTCATATTGAGCTCGAGGGCGAGCGGCTTGAGCTGCGCACCGAGCTCGAGCAATTCGAACCACTCGCTCTCCTCAAAACCGTGGATCGAGAGCAGCTTGCCGCGAGGATCGATCTTGCCCATGTCGACCCGCGACGCGAGCCAGGCGATACCGGGATTGCGCAGGCCGATCTTGTTCACCCACGCGCGCAAGCGAAAATAGTAGCGCACGGTTTTGAGAACCCGAATCCAGCGCCCGCGCCGCTCCCGTCTCGTGAAAGTCCCGAGAGTGGGGGTCATTCCACGAGGCTGGACGTAATTGCCAAACGGGGCAGAAATAACGAGCGGTTGAATCGGGACGGGAAGAATTTCTCGGTCGATAGGGACGCCACTTCAGCTTGCGAGGAAGAGTGCGGCGGGCTCACTGCCCGACGAGCCCCCATCGTATCAGACCCGAAATCGGCATCCACGGGCTCCTCGATCCCTCGGGCGGCTCAGCGACAGCGCAGCGGATCGCTGCTGCGGTCGGCGCCCTCGGCCGGGAAGGGATCGGGAAGAACTGCAGGCGAAGACAAAAAGAGGTAGTTGATCACCGTTATCGCGTCCGCGACGTTGATCGAACCGTCGTCGTTGGCGTCGGCGGCATCTTCGCACTCAAACGGCGCGTCGCCGTTAAAGAGAAACCCGACGATCGCGATCGGGTCGGCGATATTGATCGAGCCGTCGCCGTTGACCTCGCCGCGCACAAAGAGCCGCTGCACATCGACGACCCCGGTCATTCCGCAACAATCGAGGTGGGGTCGGCAAAAATAGGGAACGGCTCCCTCCGCGGCGAAAGTAAATTCGAAGACCGGCACCGAGTTTGAACTCGGGGCGTCAAAGAGCGCGCCCGGGTTACTCATCGGGTCGAGGTTGACCCCGGAGGTCACGGTATGCGTCCCTTCGATCCACTGCCAGCGAACCTGATCTCCGACAAAAATATCGATCACCTCGGGCACGAATGCGTTATTGACGACTCCAACCTCGTAAGTAAACGGCGCCACGATAATCGTCCCGACGAGTCCGTTCTCGTTGAGCGCGTCGAAGAACGAATAGACGCCGGGGAGATTAAAGGTGTACGAGAAGCTCGGGTTAGTCGCGTTGATCGGCACTTCGAAGAGCGCCCCCGGGTTTTCGGCGGGATCCGAAGAGAGACCGCTCGTCAGTATGTGATCGCCTTCGACCCACTCCCAGGTGACGGTATCCCCGGTTTGAATGTTGATCGCGGAGGGCAAAAAGACGGTATCGAAGAAGGAGATGACCTCGTCGTCAGCCCGAGTTGTCGAGGCGAACAGGGCGAGAAGCAGCGACGCGAGGAGCGACCGAAGGGAACGAAGGGGGTTGCGCAAAGACATCGGGGTTCCGATCACCTATGACATCGAGAAAGAGTATGTTGAGCCCATGCGGATAGCTTGCCGATTCGAGACCGCTTTGCCAACTCCGAAACTGGACGGCTGCACAGAGCCCTCCGGCCACCCAGAGCCTCCGGCCCCAATCTCGCTGAGAGGACTCGGGCCAATCTCGGGCGAGAGAGGATGCTCCCCACTCTAAGCTCCAGGGCCCGCATTATTCACGAACCGCGTAGCGAGAAGTCGCAGTAGCGGGCTCGTGAA
>CAYZYD010000388.1:0-4653 GCA_964482505.1 uncultured Planctomycetia bacterium
GGATCGAGATAATCGTTACCCAGGCGAGCACGGTGAGGATACTCGTCATGTTGAGGCCCGAATCGCTGACGAGTTGAACATCGATTTCGAGCACCACGAGCGCAAAGAGAATCCCGGTCAAGGCTTCCACGATCGGGTACCGGATCGAAATCGGAGCTTGGCAGGAACGGCACCGGCCTCGCAGCCAAAGCCACGAGAAGATCGGGATGTTGTCATACCAGCGAATCGGCTCCCGACACTTGGGGCAGAAAGAGCTCGCCGGCCGAGCCACCGAAAGGCCCTCCTGCGGAATCCGGTAGATGCAGACGTTGAGGAAGCTCCCCACGCAAGTACCGAAAAAGAACGCTGTCACTGCGAAGAAGAGAGTCACTGAAGCTCCAAATGCGTTGTCGGGCTCATGGTCCTGCCGGCGTTTTGATCTTGCTAGCTTAGGGGGCCCCAGTCGGTTTGGCCCACTGAATTGCTCGTTGAACTCATTATCGTTGAGGCTGGTGAGATCGGGTCACCTCGAGCACCGTCAGCATGCGTTGAATTGGCGCTTGCGACAAACGCTGGTGCCTTATCCATCGGTATCACTCTTCGGGCGGCGCTCAGCGCGAGCCCTTCTCACCCGCGAACCCCCAATATCTCCTCGACGACCTGCGCAGGAGACTTGTCAGAAGTATCGACGACGTGTGTCGCGAAATTGAGGTATACGGAATGCCGCGCCTCGCGGAGCGTTTGAATCTCTTCGAGCAGAGTCGGGGCGTCGGTGAGGGCGGGCCGATCGGATCGAGATCGCTCGAGACGGCCGACGAGAGTCAGATTATTGGCATCGAGATAGATGCGATGCTCCCAATATTCGAACAGCTTGCGATTTTCAGGCTTGAGCGGCGCCCCCCCGCCGAGACTCAGTACCCCCTCGCCCCTTAGGGCGAGCTCCTCGAGCACGCGGGACTCGACCTCTCGAAAGGCCGCCTCCCCCTCGTTTCGAATCCAAGATCCCGCTGTTTGCCCGGTCTTCGCTTCGATCTCTAGATCGCTGTCTAGAAATAGGGGGGTACGCGTGGAGTCGTGGCGAGCGATCGCTTGGGCGAGTAGCTCGCCGATCGTCGTCTTACCCGCCCCCCGCAAACCAAAAATGAGGTACCTCATTCAATACGCCCCATGATCAGAGGTTCACAAGGCGGGCAGACCTCAAATCAAAAATAAGAAGTGGCTCGCGCTCGTCGATCGAACCCGAACCACTTCTGAGGAATTGGGCTCACTTACCCTGCAGGCGTCCGCTGAGCTTCATCCGTTCGCCGCCGCGAACGATGGTCAGCGTCAGACGATCACCGGCATAAAGACCCGAGAACATCTCTTTGAGGCCATCGAGTCCTCGGACGGGTTGATCGTTTGCCTCGACGATCAGGTCGCCATTGCGAAGACCCATCTTCGCCGCGGATGAATTGCGCTCGATCATAGTGATCGCAACCCCTCGTTCGCGCTCCTCTACTTCGACTCCGAGGACAGCGGGTTGACGCTTCTGATCGAGCATCGACTTTGAGATGACCTGTGGGCTTCGTTGGTCATCGCCCCAACGAATGACCGCTTGATAGCGCGTGCCGTTGCGCTCGACGATGATCTCGGCCCGTTGGCCGACGTAGATACTACCGAGAGCCTCTCGGCAATCTTCGACGGTACGAATGCTCATGCCGTTCAAACTCAACCAGCGGTCTCCTTCTTCGAGCCCCGCGACACTCGCGTTTGACATCGGAGTGACGGACGAGATGACGATTCCATCGTCGTACTCGTCGACCGTGACGCCAAACGACGAACGGCGTTTTTCCGCTTGGGGCTCGGGTGCGTCACTCTCGTCGGGGAGAAACTTCTTACGACTCGCCAGAGTGAGCCCGCCGCGAAAGCGAACCGGACCGTCGTCGCTCATGCGGGCGTATTGAACTTTGACTTCGTCCCCGGGCTTGTAGCTCGCCATGAGCTTTGAGAACTCTTCGAATTCCACTGGCTTGCCTTGAATCTCCGTGATCACGTCACCGGGCTGGAGCCCCATCATCTGGGCGGGCGAGCCGGGGTAGACTTGGGTGATAAGAATCCCCTGTCCGCTCTCGATCCCAACCCGGTCAGCGGCGCCCTCTTCAAGCGGCGTAAAACCGATCCCGATAAAGGGGCGATCATTCGAGGCGCGCTCAACCCCGGCCGCGCCACGCTGGGTCCCGGCCGCGCCACGCTGGGTCATCGCTTGGCGAAGCCTCGCGACCATTTGGCGCAGCTCGCGAGCTTGCTGCTCAAGCTCGCGGATGCGCTTCTCGGCCTTTTCAAGCTCCTCCCGCGAAGCCGCTTCTCGCTGGCTCGCCTCATCGAGCATCTTCTCGATCTCGCGCAGCAACTTCTCTTTCGAGTCATCTTTTTGGGTTTGAGCATCGACTGAGCTCAACGCGCAGACGCTGAGCAGTAATGCGATCAAACCTCGATAGATCCGATTCACCGGAAGCCTGGACATAGTTGAATCCTCCTGAGTTTGGGTGTGCTCACAAAATGCGAGCGGTGATGCTTTGCGGATCGAAACGTCGCGATTGTAGATCCCGAGTTCAACGGTTGAAAGGAGTCTGCCCAACCCGCCCCCGAAAATTCGAACCGGGTCTCGGAAAAGGATCGTAGGGCGGAGCCACGGTGTGGCTCGAGGCCTGGGCTTAAGGCCCTCTGCGCGCCTCCTAGCTGGACCGATTTGGGTGCCGGTTTTAGCGCGCGAGCCACTCCTTGAGTTTTGCTACGCCCCGCTCAATGGTCTCGAGCGGGCTACAAAACGAGAGACGGACAAAGCCCGCCGCCCCGAAAGCCTCGCCCGGCACCAGCGCGACGTGCGCCTCATCGAGCGCCTTGAGGCAAAACTCTTGGCTCGTGGGGAGATCTCCGGAGAGCCGATCTCTGACATCGAAGAAGATATAAAAACCACCGTCGGGGCGCAGATAGCGCACGCCCTGAAAGTCATCCAGGAGGGCAGTGACCGCGTCACGTCGAACCCTGTAGTGGGTCACCGCATCCGTTATGAACGAAGGTTGGTCTTCGCTGAGCGCCGCCAACGCCGCCGCCTGCGAGACCGCCGCCGGGTTCCCGGCGATATGCCCGAGGAGTTTGCTCAGAGTGTTGATAAACGAACGATCTGCGACCAACCAACCGATGCGCCAACCGGTCATGCTCGCCTTCTTGCTGAGCCCGCTGGCGAGCATCACCTCTTTCTGGCTGGCTGGACCCAAGGCCGATGCAAACGGCGCCTGGTAACTAAAATCCTCGTAGATCTCGTCAGAGAGGACCCAGAGATCGTTTTGCCGCGCGAACTCCAGTATCTCTTGGAGCTCCTCCTCCCGGTAGGTGACCCCGGTGGGATTGTTGGGACTGTTGAGGAGGAGCCCGACTGTCCGCGGTGACACCATGGGCTCCATGGCGGCGGGATTGAGGCGAAAGCCCCCTTCGAAAGCGGCCGGAACAGTCACCGGGATTCCCTCGGCGATCCGAACAATCTCGGGATAAGAGACACAGTACGGAGCAGGCACCAGAACTTCGTCGCCGCGATCGACGAGAGCTAACAGCGCGGCCGCGATCGCAGACTTGGCCCCATTTGTCACGATGACATCTTCGGAGCTCACCGGAACTCCGCGAGTTTGCGCGGTCAATAGAGCGATCCGTTCGCGGAGCTCAGGAACGCCGGCGACCGGCGTGTAGCGGGTCCAACCCGCCCGGACCGCGGCAATCGCGGCGTCACAAACTGCGGCGGGAGTCTCGAAGTCGGGCTCACCCACGCTGAGATTGATAACCGACGTGCCCGCCCGCTCGAGTTCCATGCGGAGTCGATTCATCTCGAGAGTGGCGGAGGGCAGGATTTCGCGTACGCGTTGGCTGAGCACAAGAACACCGGTTCTGTGGAGTGTGAGAATATCTGCGAACTACAGAGTAAGAGACCAGCGGTATTTCACAAGGTCCAACCGGCGCTGACAGAATGAGCCAAGCCGGTCTCGACCGCAGCGAATTGGCAATTCGCCTGCGTTTCGCGACAGGTGCGGAGCGAAGGGAGATTGACTTCGTGGCCGGGTCGATTTTTTCGGGCGGGCTGCGAGCAGCCCGGAAAAACTCGTTCCGCGGGGGAGGCCGAGCTTCCTTCGCGCAACCCCTCCGGCGAACCTCGAAGTATGACCTATACGCCTTCGATTCGCCTGGGGCACTGGGATCGAAACGCCCCGTAGTTTTGAGGCGTTCAAAATCGCCTAGTCAGCCTTGACCTCCCCCATCAATTTGCTAACTTCCGGGATTCTGCACTGAGACGCTGAACTGACGTTACGCGAGCCGCGCTTGTGGAATCAGTCGCTGGCGCGGCTCTTCCGAGTCCATCGGCTCAGAGGTACGCGGGCGTTTCACTGCGAGTTTTTAAACCATAGACCACTATGCCGAGGTGGCGGAATTGGCAGACGCGCTAGGTTGAGGGCCTAGTGAGCTTCGGCTCATGGGGGTTCGAGTCCCCCCCTCGGCAGTTTATTGTTTGCTCCAAGGTCGCTTTGCGACCGTCCCAAACGGGTCTGTTCCCGCCCGCCTCCCCCACCGCCGCGTTTCGGGCGATGGGGCGTACTCGGGCGGTTCTTTTTTTTGGGGGTTGAGTTCGGGGTGGTGGCTTTTTAGTCG
>CAYZYD010000389.1:0-4622 GCA_964482505.1 uncultured Planctomycetia bacterium
GATTCGTGACCGCCACGAACAGCCCTCGTTCGTTCACGCCGAGCCAGGTGCCTCGACCCGTCAGATCGAGTGGCCCAAACCAGGGTTGACCATCGTGCTCTTGTGGCTGCCTGAGCTCGGGGGGGTCGGCGGGTCGACCGTAAAGTTCATCACGGTTGCCCGCGAGGAAGATCGGAAGCGCGTCCGATTGGCGAAATCCAAAGAGCACGGTGCACAATGTAGCGGTCACCTCGCGGCGTCAGCTCAGAATGAAGATCGAGAGTGGACTGAGAGCGCGTCCAAGTGCCGACTTCTTGAGCCGCAATTTGCCGGTTATCCAGAGACCTTGTCGAGATAGTCGGGGCCGAGTTCGAGTTTGATCTTCTCTTCGAGGTCGCGAATTTTCTCCGACTGGTTCTCCGACCGAGCTTTTTCAAGCTGCCTTTTGTAGCGTTCGAATCGTTCACTACGATGCTTCTCCATCGCGGTGATCTCTTCCTTGAGCCGATTGATATGCTCTGCTGGAATCGCTTCGCCCTCGAAGCGCTCGATCGCCACATTCAGAGTTTTGATCGCGCGCAGCGGCCCGAGGTCGGCCAAGTCACGTTTGGCATTCGTCAGGGCGAGGTTGGTGCGATCCTCGAATTGTTCCTTTTGGGCCTCGGTGTAGACCGCGCTTTTGGGCTCGGCTGCGAGGACCGTGGTGGGCTCTTTCTTTTGGGCCGCCTTCTCCCGGCGCTGTTCACTCTGGTCCTGCTTTTCTTGGATGACTTCACTGGCCGTCTTCTTCTCGCGATTCATGTACACGGCGAGGAAGATAACCGCGCCGATAAGGACCAGCGCTCCGATTCCGGTCAGGGTCAGTTGAAGTGGATCCATCCGAACGCTCTGTGGCTGAGCGCGTCGTGTTCGCGCCGCGCCACCGCCGCTCACCGCACGACTGGGAACAGGCTTGCGCGTCGATACGTGACCCTCAGCGCGCCGATTGATCGCGCGGTTCAGGCTGGCGCCCGTCTCCGCGTCGAGGTATTCCTCCCGCACCAAGAAGTCTGCGATATCCTCACGTCGATTGGCGT
Source organism: uncultured Planctomycetia bacterium (assembly GCA_964482505.1). Lineage (GTDB taxonomy): Bacteria > Planctomycetota > UBA8108 > UBA1146 > JAJFFE01 > CAYZYD01. The sequence continues at coordinate 1,056 of CAYZYD010000389.1, forward strand.
TTTCACGGTAGTAAGCGAGCAGTTTCTTGGCGTCTTCTTGAGAAAAGATCTCCTGCCGCACACAAAGTCGCAGAAACAGTACGTCTTTTGTTTCTGTCATCGCTTACCTCTCCGAGTATGGCGCGTATTGACACGATCTCTTGCGAACGGCGAGCCCGCTTCCCCGCAGCAGTTTTGAGCAGGTGTCCGTTCCGCCCCGCCAGTACTTGCCCCGAGTTTGGGTGAGTGAGGAAGATCCAAATCCAATGTGGAAGCCCTGACCACGGCTGTAAAGGCTATGGGGTGACCTGTTCAGGGTCAAGCCGCCATTTAGAGCAAGATCCGGCGAGGTCGGATCCCAAGCCGGGCTGACTCGCCCAGCTGAACTCCGTTAATTTGAAAGAGTCGAAACGATAGACTCGGCTTTGAGCAAGGTTTCTACTGCGCGCTTCCGCCGGCCGCGAGGGTGAGCCCCCGATCGGGATCGGCGCACCTCGCTTGCGACCCTGAGTAGAGTCCCGGTTCGGGTTGGTTCGGATCGGGAGCTTCGACCTAATGAAAACCGCTGATATCGCCTCGAGGAAACTATGAACCAGCCTCCGCCGCCGATCTTTCGGGTCGTGGTCGGGACCGCGGGCCACATCGATCACGGCAAATCGAGCATCGTCCGGTATCTGACCGGGGTCGATCCCGATCGCCTGCCCGAAGAGAAGACCCGCGGCTTGACGATCGATCTGGGCTTTGCGCCTTGGGAGCTCCCGAGCGGCGAGCGGGTCGGTCTCGTCGACGTTCCTGGGCACGAGCGTTTCGTCAAGAATATGGTCGCCGGCGCCTCGGGTATCGACTTCGTCTGCCTCGTCGTGGCGGCGGACGATTCGGTCATGCCGCAGACTCGTGAACACCTCGATATTATGACGCTGCTCGGGGTGGAGCGCGGTTGTGTCGTGATCAACAAAATCGATCTCGTCGAAGAGGAACTCCTCGATCTCGTCGAGGAGGAGATCGCCGAACTGACGAGCGGCACCTTTCTCGAAGAGGCACCCGCCTTTCGCGTTTCGGCAACCGAACAGACCGGCATGCCCGAATTTGCCCAGAAGCTCGCCGAACTGGTGCGAGGTCTGCCGTCAAAGTCCGCGAGCGGAGTTTTTCGGATGCCGATTCAGCGCGTCTTCTCGGCTCCGGGTCACGGCACCATCGTCACCGGGATCCCCGTGGCGGGTAGCCTCTGCCTCGGCGATCGCGTCGAGATTCTGCCGATCAAAGCCGAAGCGCGGATCCGAGGGATTCAGGCCTATCGCCAGACCGTCGATCGCGCGAGCGCCGGCCATAGCTCCGCTCTCAACCTCTCCGACGTCGATTATCAAGATCTCGATCGCGGCATGGTTGTCTCGGTACCCGACTACTTTGAGACCTCGACTATGATCGAGGCGAGGATCCGCGTCCTCGACCATCTTCCCGCGCCGCTCAAGCACCGGATGCCGGTTCGCTTTCACACCGGTACCGCCGAAGTCTTGGGCCGGCTCTACCTCCTCGAAGAGAAATCACTCGCGCCGGGTTCGGAAGGGTACGCTCAGTTTCGCTTTGAAGAGCCCGTTGTGGTCGCCCCGCGCGACCGATTTGTCTTCCGCCAGGAGACACCGCTTCTCACTCTCGGTGGGGGAGAAGTGCTCGATCGCTCTAAGCACCGGCTCAAGGTCGGCAAAGAGTTCGTGATCGAGCGACTCCGCCAGAAGGAGCGCGCCCTCGAATCGGTGCAAGAGTTCCTCGTCTCGCTCCTCGGAGAAGATCCCTACCAAATCTTCGATACTCCCCAAATCGCGCGCCGTCTCGGTGTCGATGAAGAACGCGCGGCCGAGCTCGTGAGCGAGCTGACCGAGGAGGGGGTCCTTAAGGAACTCGCAAACGGTCGCTGGTTGTCGGTCGCGGGACTCGAGCAGGCGGTCGAAAAAATCCGAGCGACGCTCGCGAACTCCTACGATCAAAACCCGTTTCGAGTCACCGTACCCAAGCCCGAGCTCCGGGCGCGCACTAAGCTCGACGCCGACTTTTTTGAGCAGGTCGTTCAGTTGATGATCCACGAGGGAACCCTCGATCGGCATAGCGGAGGTCGATTGTCCGAACCCGGGCACGAGGCCCAACTCACGGGTCGAGCCGCAGAGGCCTACGACTTTTTGGCCGCACATTTTGACGATCAACTCTTGAGCCCCAAGAAACTCTCGGAGCTCGCTTCCTCGTCGCCCTTCGATCAAAAACTACTCGAGAACATCCAATCGCTCCTCCTCGACGAGGGCCGAGTCGTCCGCGTCGGCGGCGAACTCATCCTCGGAAAGAATGCGCTGAACGAAGCCAAACAACGACTCCATACCCTCTTCACCGAAGTCGGCGCCTTCAGCGCATCCCAAGCCAAAGACGCCCTCGAAACCTCACGAAAATACGCCATCCCCATCCTCGAACAACTCGACGCCGAAGGCTTCACCCAAAGAGTCGGCGACCAACGCGAAATCCCCGGTTCCGGCTGATACTCGCCTAAGGCTGCGACCTTAGTCTAAAAAGTAAGCCACCACTGCTCGACTCAGTGGATACATTGCGCCAGCCAGAAGTTGCTCGGTCTTCGCGTCCGACCCGAATCCAAGAACCCACAAGTACTCGTAATTCATACCGAACACGCGAGCATTCGTGAGGTGCACCAAAATGTCTTTTTATGGTACTAAAAGATTGTTGACCGGATCCGGACGACTATTTTGTGTGCTTTTTTGCTTGATAACAGATCCAGGGTGCTTATAGTGCCCTCAATGTTTTCACTAATGAGTTGCTGCTATGTGAGTGGGCTCGCAGATAGGCAGCGATAACTACGTTATCTAGTTGAGTTTTCGCGTGAGCAATGGCTAAGCTCCAGCGTGTCGAGCATTGGCTCGAGGAAAAGGCGCGGTTGAAAAGAGGAAACATGAGGCGACTCGCTGTGTTAGCCATAGTATTTTGCTTTGGTCTTTCAACTAAGGCCCAAGTAACTAACGACGATCTTATTCTTACTTCTTACGCACAATCAGTACAGCTTGGTGTGCTCCTCAACGAGCCAACTTTTGTAGCCGCTTCCGCCTCGCTGATTCGTGGTGGACCGATGGCTATGTCCTTAGGATGGTCCTCCAGTAGTGGAGCCTGCGAAGCCGTTGCGTCATTTGGAACGGGCCAAGTCACCCCGACTCTTCAAATCAAAGCAGATTTTGCAGCTCGGCATATTCAGCAGCAGTTGCTTTGGTCTTCGCCTACCCAGGGGCGATTGGTGGCAGCGGACCAAAAGAGCCTCCAGGGCTTGTCCAGTTTTTTCTCTTCGCCTCCGACAGAGCTAGCGTTGGTACTTCAAAGAGGTGCCGCGGTTTCAAAGGTGGTTGCCTATCCGTCGAGTAAGGACTCCGTAAGAGTCTACGTAGCCTTTGATTCTCGAGCTCCACTCCAGCAGGTAACGCCGATTCTTTTTGAATCGAAGCACACCCTTACTGGATTTTCTCAGTTCACAAAGCTATGAGGATTTCATGGAGAACCGCCACCGGATTTTCAAATCACTGATTTGCGACAGCGCTGAGACTCAGC
>CAYZYD010000390.1:0-4619 GCA_964482505.1 uncultured Planctomycetia bacterium
GTCTCGGCGCTCGATGTTGTCTGCATGGGTCGTTACCGCATGGTGGGCTGGTGCCGCCGGATCGGGCGCAAACACCGCGAAGCTGGCCTCGCGTGTCTTGAGAGAGTCGGGCTTGCCGAACTCGCTGAGCGCCAGATCAGTCAGCTCTCCGGCGGCCAGCAGCAACGTGTCTTTCTCGCCCGAGCGCTCGCGCAGGAGGCGGATCTCTACTTTATGGATGAGCCCTTTGCCGGAGTCGACGCGGCGACCGAACGCGCGATCGTCGAGGTGCTGCGCGAGCTCAAGCAGGCGGGTAAAACCGTGATCGTCGTGCACCACGATCTGCAGACGGTTCCGCAGTACTTTGACGAAGTATTGCTGCTCAACATGCGCGTTGTCGCGACCGGACCCGTGGCTCAGGTCTTTACCGACGAGAATCTCAATCAGACCTACGGTGGTCGACTCACACTCCTCGCTCAAGCGGCCGAAGCGGTGGCTCGCACCGCGGCAGGAGAGCCCTCCCAAAAGTAACCCGAGAGCCGAGCGCCGTGAACCTTGCCCAGTCCTCCTCGATTACAGAAGTCTCAGACCATTGGCCCGCGCTGACCGAATGGGTCCAAGCGCTCACGTTTCAAGCGGGATACAACACCTCGCTGGTTGTCGTCGGGACGACGCTGCTCGGGATCTCAGCGGGTGTTGTCGGTGTTTTCGCACTGCTTCGTAAGCGGTCGCTCGTTTCGGACGCGTTGAGCCACGCGACCCTGCCCGGGATCGGCCTCGCGTTTCTCGCCGCCTCGGCGCTGGGGCTCGAAGGGCGGAGCCTGCCGGTGCTGCTCGTCGGCGCCGGAGTCTCAGGAGTCGCGGGAATCATCAGCTTGCAGGCGATCCTCAAACATACCCGGCTCGCCGAAGACGCGGCGATCGGCGTGGTATTGAGTGTCTTCTTCGGGGCGGGCATCGTCCTTTTGAGTTACATCCAAAAGAACGCCACCGGGGCCGCCGGGCTCAACCAGCTGATCTATGGTCAGACCGCCGCGATGCGCTTTCCCGATGTTGTTCTGATGGCGAGTATCGCGGCCCTGACGATCTTAGCGGCGCTCTTGCTGACGAAAGAATTCACAATCGTCTGCTTTAACGACGCCTTCGCCCAAGTCGAGGGTTGGCCGGTGGTGCGAATCGATCTGCTCATGATGGCATTGCTCGTCATGGTCACGATCGCGGGGCTCCAGGCGGTCGGTATTATCCTCGTAGTCGCGCTGCTGATTGTGCCCCCCGTTTCGGCGCGTTTCTGGACCGAGCGGCTCGGTCGGATGATCGTGATCGCCGCGCTCTTTGGCGCGCTGAGCGGCTACTTCGGGTCGGTGATCTCATCGCTCTTTCCGAGGAAGCCAGCGGGGGCGGTGATCGTCCTAACGTCCGGCTTCTTCTTCGCGGTGAGTCTGGTCTTTGCGCCGACACGCGGGGTGATCGCCAATGTATCACGGCGGGTTTCGCTGCGGCTGCGCATCGCCGAGGAGCACCTCCTCGAAGTTGGCTACGAAAGCCGACTCGCGCAGGGTGAGGCGGTGGTGTCGTCGCCAAAACTCGCCGAGCTCGCGCGGGTCCGAGGTTGGCCGAGCTGGTTTCGCCGCGCTCTCCTCTGGCGACTCGCGCGGCGCGGACTCATCCGGCGCGAGCCGCATCAGCTTCGCCTCACCGAGGCCGGCGAGCGTCGAGGCGCGCGCGTCTGTCGCAATCACCAGCTCTGGGAGCAGTACCTCGTCAGTTACGCCGACCTCGCTCCGAGCCACGTGGACTGGTCGGTCGACCAAGTCGAACACGTGCTTTCAGAAGATCTCGTCCAAGAACTCGAGAGCGCGCTCGCTCGCAAGGGAATCTCGATTCCGACGATCCCCGGGGAGGAGCGATGACCTTTAGCTTCGGACTCGATCTCTTTCCACTGCTCGCCGGTCTGCTCGCCGCTGTGTCGTGTGGAATCCTCGGGAACTTTCTCGTCCTAAGGCGACTCAGTCTCATGGGCGACGCGATCAGCCACAGTGTTCTTCCGGGGCTCGTGATCGCCTTTCTCATCAGCGCGACCCGCAGCCCCGCCGCGATGTTTATAGGAGCCGCGGCGTCGGGCATCCTCACCGTAATCCTCGTCGAACTCGTCAAGCGGCTCGGTCGGATCGAACCCGGAGCGGCGATGGGAGTTGTTTTCAGCCTGCTCTTTGCACTTGGCGTGCTTCTTATCGAACGGGCGGCCGTCCGGCACGTCGACCTCGATGCCGACTGCGTCCTCTACGGCCAGCTCGAGACTCTCGTCTGGTTCGGGGCCCCACAGACTTGGAATGACTTCTTTCGAATCGAAACGCTCCAAGCGGTCCCGCGGCAAGTTACCGTGCTTGCAGTGACTTGTCTGCTGGCGATCCTGCTCGTCACTCTGTTTTTCAAGGAGCTCCGAATCGCCGCTTTCGATCCCGAACTCGCGACCGCGCAAGGCTTCGATGCGGGACGGCTCCATTACTTGCTGATGGTCTTTGTCGCGATCGCCACCGTCGCCTCATTCGAAGCCGTGGGATCGATTCTCGTGATCGCGATGCTGATCGGGCCTGCCGCGACCGCGAGGCTCTTAACCGACCGGCTCGTCCACCAGGTTTACTGGAGTGTCGTCATCGCGCTGGTTACGGGGTTTGTCGGCTATTTTGCGGCTTCGGCCCTGCCCGGAGTTTGGGGGAGAGATTCGGTGAGCGCGGCGGGGATGATCGCTACGGTATCGGGATTGGGACTCACGCTGGCGATCTTCTTCGCCCCACAGTACGGAGTGCTCGCCAAATGGCGTCGGCGGCGGCAACTCGAACGATCGGTGGTTATCGACGATTTGCTCGCCGCGCTCTACCGGCTGAGCGAACGCGGCGAGGTCGAGCCGACCGAAGAGAAGGTGCGCGTTCTTATTCCCGCCCGACTCTTCGCGGTCGCCAAGACTCGTGCGATCCGCCGCGGTTGGGTCGAAGCTTTGGGATCGTCTCTTCGCCTCACGGCGGTCGGCCACAAGATCGGTAGCGAGCTCGTCCGTCGACACCGACTCTGGGAGAGTTATCTCGTCACCGAAGCTGGGCTCGCTCCCGAGCGGGTTCACCAGACGGCCGAGCAGCTCGAGCATGTTCTCGTCAAACCCGCGACCGGCCCCGACACCGATCCCCACGGTCGCCCGATTCCTTAACTCTCTCCCGCAAGCGATCACGTTTCGGTCGAGTAGACCTCGCCCGAAACCTCGCGCGTCCTGACGTCTGCGCCGTAGAGTTTACGGCCCAGCCAGAAGGAGACACTGACGAGGCCGATCAGCACCGGCACTTCGACCAGCGGGCCGATCACGGTGGCGAAGGCGTAACCCGAGCTGAGACCGAAGACCGAAATCGCCACTGCGATCGCAAGTTCGAAGTTGTTCCCCGAAGCCGTGAAGGCGAGCGTCGTCGCCCGCTCGTAGTCGGCGCCGACTCGTTTTGCCAGTAAGAAGCTCACGAGGAACATCACCACGAAATAGATCGTCAGCGGAATCGCGATGCGCACGATATGGAGCGGAAGTTCGGTGATCTCTTTGCCCTTTAAGCTGAACATAACCACGATAGTGAAGAGAAGCGCGACCAAAGTCAGCGGTGCGATCTTGGGGATAAAGGTCTGGTGGTACCAAGTGTCGCCGCGCCGCGCTCTGAGCACAAATCGCGTCAGCATTCCGGCAAAGAAGGGGACGCCGAGGTAGATCAACACGCTCTCAAAAACTTGGCCGATGCTGACGTCGACAACCGCACCTTCGAGCCCGAGGAGCGGGGGCAGCCAGGTGATAAAGACCCAGGCGTAAGCGCCAAAGAAGATCACTTGAAAGATGCTGTTGAAAGCGACGAGGCCCGCCGCGTAGTCGCTGCTCCCGCGGGCGAGATCATTCCAGACGAGGACCATCGCGATACAGCGCGCGAGTCCGACGAGAATCAAGCCGACCATATACTCGGGGTAGTCGCTCAGAAAGAGCACTGCGAGCCCAAACATCAGCACGGGCCCGACAATCCAATTCTGGATCAGCGAGAGCCCAAGGATCTTCCCATCGCGAAAGACTGCGGGCAGCTTTTCGTACCGAACTTTGGCCAGCGGTGGGAACATCATCAAGATGAGCCCGATTGCGATCGGCACATTCGTGGTGCCGATCGACACTCGTTCGAGTGCACTCGGAACCCCGGGCACAAACCGCCCCAGAAGGACCCCGGCCGCCATCGCCACAAAGATCCAAAGAGTGAGATACCGGTCGAGAAAGCCGAGTCGGCGCGGACACGCTTCGGCGCAATCTTCGAGCTGCGGCGCCGGAGGGCTCGGTTGAGATGGAGCGGACATCAGACCTCAATACGTCGTCGGGTTGGAAGGGGGGTCAAAAGGAGATCGTCAGGCTCAATGACCTGGCGAGCGGGGGTCGATCATAAGGCGCGGCTCAACTTGCAGTGAGGCGATGGCGGCGGCAGCCAAGTCCGTACGTCGTATCGGAGTTTGCGGCGCACGGTGGGGGTGGTTCACGCGTGCAATCCCGCCCGAAAAGATCGACTTCGTGCTCGAGCGCCGTTATTCGGGCGGGCTGCTAGTGTCCTGTTCGGAAAGTTCGAGTGAGAACTCGGCGA
>CAYZYD010000391.1:0-4589 GCA_964482505.1 uncultured Planctomycetia bacterium
GAAAATGTCGAGCTCGCTTACCGCGCCCCGGTTTCGGGTGGCATTCTCAAGACCTTCCACTACTCGATGAGTGAAGTCCCGAAGCGCAGCTCCTACAAGCCGCGCGTCGCGGATACTCGAGTCGGTTACTTCACGACTTCCTACCGGGACCTCGGCGAGTACACCGAAGACGGCGTGATGAAGCGCTACATCACGCGCTGGCATCTCGAAAAAGCGGATCCCAAGCTCAAACTGAGTCCGCCCAAAAAGCCGATCGTCTACTACATCGAGCACACGACCCCGATCCGCTACCGTCGCTTCGTTGCCGACGGAGTACTCGCTTGGAACAGAGCGTTTGAACAGATCGGAATCGTCGGTGCGATCGAAGTCCGCTTTCAGGACTCCGCCTCGGGCGCTTACATGGATCTCGATCCCGAGGACGTTCGCTACAACTTTGTCCGCTGGCTGAACAACTCGATCTCGACGGCTATCGGTCCGAGCCGAGTGCATCCCGAGACGGGCCAAATCCTCGACGCCGATATCGTGCTTACCGACGGCTGGATCCGTACCTTCGAGTACCAATTTTCAAAGCTGCTCCCCCAAATTGCTATGGACGGAATGACTCCCGAGACGCTCTCTTGGCTCGACGAGCACCCTGAGTACGACCCACGAGTACTGCTCGCCGATCCTCATGAGCGCGCCAATACTGTGGCTCGTCGACTCGAAGAGCGGGGCCAGCCATACGGTGGACACCCGCTCGCGGTCAATCCGGTCGACCGCTACGACCGTAGCCAGGACATCGAAGAACGCGAGCTCTCTCCGGTCAATGGCTACTGTCTCGCCGCCGGAAGCAAGGCGTTCGACCTCGCTCTGCTCCGGATGAGTATCGAGATGCTCGAAGGCCTCGCCCCCGAGCCCAGTGAAGACGAAGACGTCATCGACGGTATGCCGTCGCGCTTTATCGGGCCACTCCTCGCAGATCTCGTATCCCACGAGGTGGGTCACACGCTTGGGTTGCGCCACAACTTCAAAGCCTCGGCCCTCTACACACTCGACGAGATCAACTCTGACGGGGTTAAGGGGAGCAAGCCGTTCACGGCTTCGGTCATGGACTACAACCCGATCAACATCAACATGGATCCCGATGCGGTCCAGGGTGACTACGCGATGATCGGAGTCGGTCCCTACGACATGTGGGCGATCGAGTACGGCTACACCTTCGACAAGAAGAGCCTCAAGAAGATCCTTTCGCGCTGCGACGAGCCCGAGAACCAGTACCTCACCGACGAGGACACCATGGGTCCCGACCCGCTCGCGCGCCGCTACGACTTCACCAAGAACCCCCTCGACTTCGCCAAGAACCAAGTTCAGCTGGCCCAGTACCACCGCCAGGGACTGCTCGACCGCTTTGTCAAAGAGGGGGACAGCTGGGCGAAGGCGCGTCGGGGTTACGACATGACTCTCTCGACCCAAAGCCGAGCGATCTCCATGATGGCAAATTGGATCGGCGGATCGTTCATCGTCCGAGACCACAAAGGCGATTCGGACCGCGAACCGATCACACCGGTTTCGGCGAAGCAGCAACGCGAGGCCTTGAGTTTCATCCTCGAAAGTGGCTTCCGTGACGAGGCCTACGGTATCAATCCCAAACTGCTCCGGCACTTGACCATCGATAAGTGGGGTGGTGGCTTTTCGTTCTTCGCTGACCCCACCTACCCGGTCAACGACCGAATCATGGGTATCCAAGCCTCGATCCTGACCATGCTGATGAACCCGACGACCCTGAGAAGGGTCTTTGATAATGAGCAGCAGACCGACACCGATAAGGACTGCGTCACGCTGCCAGAACTTCTCGACAAGGTCAGCACCGCGATCTGGACCGAGATCGATCGAACCGAGTCGTTTGGCACAAACGGTGAATACTCGGCACGCAGCCCGATGATCTCGAGTTTGCGACGCAACATTCAGCGTGAGCACACCGAGCGCCTGATCGATCTCAGCATGCCGAGTAAGCGCGCGAGTACCGCTTCACGAGCGCTCTCGACTCTGGCGCGGATGCACCTCCAAGAGATCCACGGCAAGATCGAGAGGCTCATCGAACGCGAGGGGCTCGACGATTACAGCCGGGCTCACCTGCTCGATATCCATAGCCGAATCGAGAAGGCACTCGAAGCGACGGTCGAGTTCAGCCGCTAAATCGACCTACGGTCGGGTTGACAAGCAAAGAGCGAAGTAGAGGTCACTCTACTTCGCTCTTTTTTTTCTCCCAGGGCCGTGATCAGCGCTCGATATTAATCGCAAAGAAACGCGGCACCTCGCGGGTCAAGAAGTCCGGAGGGGGCGCGTTGATGAGGCTCTCGTCGAAGACCGAAGTGCCGACGCCAAAACCTGCCCGCATCCGCCCTCCCGACACGACGGTGTCCAAGGGCCGGTGCGCTGTGACCACGCCCCCGAGCCGTCTTATCGAGTTCTTTACGAACTCGCCCGAAGTGGGCTCACCCCACTGGTCGACGAGTTGATTGAAGCTGGTCACTTCGCCGTCTGAGTCGAGCTCGATGCCTTCGACGCCGACTCGGCCCTCGATCGAGAGAATCGCCCCGTTGATCTCAAAGTTGAACGGGACTTCTCGACCGTAGATCACGTCGTGGCGCGCGATCATCCCGAGGGTAGCATCATTTTCGTAATTCGAGTTGGCGCGGTAGGGAAGAGCCGGGTTTTCGCCGTTTATATACGCGGTATCGCCATCGCCGTCGACGTACTGGACATTGCCGGTAATTCGCATATCCGCTTCGGTGGCAATCGTCAGTCGTTCGACGATCTCGCCGCTCATGAACTTGATCGGGCCGTCGGCGAAGATAATCCCGTTCGCCGGGGCTTGGACGTCGTTTGAACTCACAAGTTGCCGTTCGTGCCGGCGTTGACGAGTAACCTCGTATTGCTGATTTTCGTATTCTCGAACCCAACGTTGCCTTTCGACCTCATCGTAGTGGCTCAGCCGCCGGTAAGGCTCTTGGACATCTTCATAGTGAGAGAGTACGCGCTGCATGTACTCCTCTTCCCGAGTGCCGACGACTTCGGACACAAAGTAGGTCTCCTCGCGGGTACCAACCTGCTCGTATGCTTGGTAGCTTTCGGGCTGAGTTCCGACCTGTACTCTGACCGAATAGGTCTCCTCGCGGGTTCCGACTTGGACGTCGACATAGTAGGTCTCTTCGACGGTTTCGGTCGTCCAGAATCCGAGGGTTCCCGAATCACCGCCTATGGCAGCTCCCCCCTCACCCCCACTGATGGGGACGAAGACGTCGCGCGTGACCATCCGAGTGCGAGCCTGCCGTTCGTAAACGGGAACAGTCCGAGTTCGCGCTTGATCTTAGTAGACAGGGACTTGACGCTCGCGATCGACGTAATCGAAGACCGGGACCTCGCGCGTACGTTCAACGTCTCCGTACACGGGGACCGTTCGCGTCGCGGGTACAAAAGTGTAGACGGGCTGCTGGACGGTCCGAAAGTCATCGACGTAGACCGGAACTCGTTCGGTATAGGTCTCGTAATGCCCTCCGATTTCGACGCGACGACTTCGAGTTTCCGAGTAGTTCTCAACGTAAGGCGGCTCGTAGAGATCGACGCGGACCCATTGGTCACTACCGACCTGGTAGAAGGTGAGACCGACCTCTCGGTCGGCCGGAAAGCGGAAATCCTCCTCGGCCTTTCCCCGTAAAGTGGCCATGCTCGCGCTCGCTTGCGCAGCCTCCTCGAGGTCGATCACGTCGGTTCCCGAATCGAAGATCCCCAGCATCGAAGTATTGGCGTCGGTGGCAACCGCAATGAACTCATGCCCCTCGACCGACGTCACCGAGCCCCGATAAACGCCATCCGGAAAATAGAACTGAAGCTGGCGGTTTGAGTGGATCGAACCGACGGGAGCCCCCGAAATCCCAACCGGGTGCTCGGTCACAAAGAGGTTGTAACTCGCAAACGAGTCGATATCTCGCACGAGCTGCTCAACGACGCGTTCGGCTCCGTCGCCGTAGGGCACCCGGCTCGTCAAGAGAAACCAGGGGCTGTCGGGGATTAAGCTCTGAACCTCTACCGACGTCCCGGTGATCGTCCCTGCGCTAACACCATCGGTCAGCACCTGATTGCGCCCCGCGCTATAGGCGCTTTCACTGATTAAAGATTGGGCTCGAGCGAGCTCCGAATAGGCGTCGAGGAGCGCCTGTTGGGAAGCCTGCTTGGACCGGCTATCGGCCCACGAGTCCCGGATAAGCGTCGTGTCCACCACGATAATCGCTCCGATCAAGAAGCTCAGAATCAAGGTAGAAATCAACACTGATCCGGACTCACGACATGATGAAGATCGTGGCATACAATCTTTCCCTCTAGCAAGGAGACAAATAGAACCCAGACCGGAGACTCGGCAGACCTCCGCAATTTTGGAACCTGTTCATCTCTAAAGAGATCATGCTTGAACCAAGAAAGGCGCTCCAAATCGCACTTCCGTCCAGCCCTGGTGCAACTTGTTGATGCCGGGGTGAGATCGGACAAATTAGCTGTCATACTTCGTGGTCTCGCCGGGGGCTGGGCGAAGGAAGTTCGGCCTCCCGCGCGGA
>CAYZYD010000392.1:0-4579 GCA_964482505.1 uncultured Planctomycetia bacterium
CAGCCCCAAGAACCCCATGATAATGTAGAGCACAAGGAGCGCGCGCATACCGTAGTAGGAGAAGCGTTCCCACATCTCGGCGAAGAAGAGTGTGAAGAGCCCCGTCGGGTGACCCAAGAGAGTTGGGTAGTCACTCGCGGGGTGCGTCGACGAAGCGGATTCGGACATCACAACTCCTCAAATCGTGGTGGGATCGAAAAACGATTCGGGAGGTTAACCAAACGGGCAGTGCTCATCCACGCCGAAAGAACCGACTCAAGTCGCTATTTGAAGACTGCTTCCGGTCGAGGATTCGAGTTAACCCACTCCCCGCCGCGCGGCTCGCTTGACCCCAACCTTGCGGTGACAAAAAGATGACAGGAGAGCCCGGTAGCGCGAGTAGTATTCGCCGATGCCCTTCGGTACACTCCGGGACTTTGGTCGCAGTATCTCGTTCTGAGGAGGAATTCGTTGGAGCCGACCGTTCTCAAGCCCGCTCAGTCTCGCGCGAACTCCGAGCTCAGCCGAGCCGCCAAACTCGAGTTGCACCTTTTCCTAAGGCTCGCTCGGGAATGGGATTTACGCTTCGAGACGATGTACCTGACGGGAGCCCTCTCCAAGTGGTACTCGTCGGTCGGTAACGAGGGCATCACCGTGCCGGCGGCGACGATCCTCGAACGCGGTGATGCTCTGCTGACGCTACACCGCGACTCGGGCGCGATCTTGCGTTACTACCTCGACGCAGAAACACTCTTCCCGGGCCTACTCGAACGCCCTGGGTTTCCCGAACGCGTCGCTCCTCAGGGTGACTCAGAAGAGCTCCTCTACCGACTTTCATGTCAGATGCTCGGAAAGAAGGATGGCTTTTCAAACGGGGTCGAGCGCTCCTACCATTACGGCTACATCGACGAAGCCGTCGGCCATATCCATGTCGGCATGATCAGCCACCTCGGCTCAATGGTCCCCGTGGCTGCAGGGACCGCGCTCGCTTTAAAGCAGCGAGACAGCGACCGTATCGCGATCAACTTTATCGGGGAAGGGGCGACGTCGACTGGCGACTTTCACGAGGGGCTGAACATGGCGGCGGTTCTCAAGCTACCGTTGATCCTCATCATCGAGAACAACCACTACGCCTTCTCGACTCCGACTCACCAGCAGTACGCCTGTGAAGATCTCGCCCGACGCGCGGACGGATACGGAATCCCCGGGCACCGGGTCAACGGTAATGACCCCGAGGCGATGCTCCGGATCCTGCGCGAGGCTGAGGGTCGCGCCCGACGCGGGGAAGGGCCGACCTTGATCGAAGCGACGGTCGGCCGACTCCGCGGCCATTCCCAGGGCGACGATTCATTCAAAGAGGTGCCGCCCGATCTGGTCGATCAGTTTAAGCGCGAAGAACCCCTCGTGACCTATGAGGAGCAGTTGATTCGCGAAGGGGTCGCGTCCCGCGAGTACTTTGCCGAAGTCGCGACCCGCGCCAAGGAGCGGCTCATTCAGACCATCGATCGCGCCGTCGCGGCTCAGGACCCCGACCCGAGCGAACCCCGAGGGGTCTATGCACCAAGCTAGCGATGAGAAGCTCTACGTCGAGCTCATCACCGAAGCCCTGCGCGACGCGATGCGTGAAGATGACTCGGTCTACATCATGGGTCAGGACGTGGCGGAGTTTGGCGGCGCGTTCAATATCACCACCGGGTTTCTCGAGGAGTTTGGGCCCCAGCGAATCTTTAACACGTCGATCGCAGAGTCGGGGACGATCGGCATCGGAGTCGGCTCGGCGCTGCTCGGCCGGCGCCCCGTTATCGAGATGCAGTTTGCCGACTTTATCTCCTGCGGCTTTAACCAACTCGTCAACGTCGCCGCCAAAATGTACTACCGGTTTCAGAAGCCGGTTCCGATGGTGATTCGACTGCCCGGCGGGGGCGGGGTCGGCGCGGGTGCGTTTCACTCACAAAACCTCGAAGCCTATTTCACCCACACGCCCGGACTCAAAGTCGTCGCGCCGGCCACGGCCGAAGACGCATACCTCCTCTTGCGAGAGGCGATCTCAGATCCCAACCCGGTTCTCTATTTCGAGCACAAATACCTCTACCGCCGTCAGCGGGCTCTGGTGCCCGATTACAGAGGCGCAAGCCGCGGAGTTGAGCCGCGGGCAGAGATCAGGCGGAGCGGTGACCGAGTGTCGATCGTGACCTACGGTTGGATGGTCCACCGCAGCCTCGCCGCGGCCGAAGCGCTCGCCGACGAGGGCATCGAAGCGGAAGTCATCGACCTGCGCGTGCTCGCCCCGCTCGACGAAGCGACGATTTTTGATTCGGTTCGGAAAACCTCACGAGCGGTAGTCGTCCATGAAGCGACGATCACAAGCGGCTTCGGCGCCGAGATCTCCGCCCGGATCGCCGAACACGCGGTCGATTGGCTCGACGGTCCGATCCGTCGCGTCGCCTACCCCGACCAGCCGGTTCCGTTTCACAAGTCGCTCGAAGCGGCCGCGCTGCCCGATGAAGAGAAAATCGCAGCGGCGGTACGTGAGGTTGTCAACTGGTGATCAAGCGTCAGGACGTCGAGGCATCATCCCGACTGGCATTCCCTTGACCCCGATATGGAGCTGGGTTAAGTCATGGGGCTGGTCGGGTCAAACACCCGGCCGCGCGGCTCGTTAACTATCGTTTACCGGAGATTTCCGCCACTCGTGCTGCAAACGGGTGTCGACGGCGGAGGTCACCCTCAACTCGAAATAATAGGCTACTCAACGAGACCCGATCCCGCACCGTGCGTCGGCTGCCCTCTGGCCGGTCCGACCCGACTCGACGAAGGAGCGCCCCCGATGGTCAAGAAGTCACTGGTCCTCATTTTGTTCGCAATCTGCGGCTGGGCAACCGAGGCGACGTCCCAGATCCCCGGCCGGACCGACCAGAACCCGCGCGTCTTCTACCGCTCGCTCGGTGAACCCGAATACCTCGACCCGGGTCGCTGCACCGAGAACGAGGGCGGGACCGTCATCAATGACACGTTTGACGGTCTCTTCCGTTACGGGCCGACGGCAAAGGAATGGCCCAAAGCGCTCTGCGAGTCCTACACGCTCTCAGAAGACGGCAAGACCTACACCTTCAAACTCCGCAAGGACGGCAAATGGTCCGACGGCGTACCCGTCACTGCGCACGATTTTGAGTTTGCCTGGAAACGCGTCCTCGACCCCGCCACCGCCTCGCGCTATGCCGATATCCTGCGTTACCTCGAAGGGGCGGTGCCGTTCACCAAATCGAAGCCCGAACAGCGAGACGAGCTCCGAGATAAGGTCGGCGTCAAAGCCAAGGACGACTACACCCTCGTCGTCAAACTGACCGACCCCATCCCCTACTTTATTCAATTGACCGCTTTCTACTCCTACATGCCGGTCCCGAAGCACGTGGTCGAAAAGCATGGAGACGATTGGGTTCGGATGGAGAACATCGTCTGTAATGGTCCCTGGAAGATCACCGAGTGGGAGAACCAACAGAAGATCGTCGCCGAGCGCAATCCCCACTACTACGAGGATGACCTCCCCTTTGATAAGATCGTCTATCGCATCACCCAAACCAACGAACCTGCTCACAATATGTATCTCTCGGGTGACCTCGATTTCCTGGATAGTCGAATCCCCGAGTCCGCGCTCACCAAGTACATCCTCGAAGGCTTTGACCAATTGCAAGCCGAACCCTACATGGCGGTCTACTACTACCTGATCAACTGTAAGGAGAAGCCCTTCGACAATCCGAAGGTTCGCCACGCCTTGAACCTCGCGATCGACAAGGAGCAGATTGGCCGGTTTGTGATCAAAGGAAAACAGCCGCCCGCGCCCTCGATTGTGCCCCCGCAGCTTGAGGAGGTCGGCTACGAGAGCCCCGAAACCGACGAGTATGAGTTCGACCCCGATCTGGCTCGTGACTACCTCGCCGAAGCGGGCTTTCCGGGCGGCAAGGGTTTCCCCCGGTTCAAGATTACGTTTAATACGCTCGAGGGGCACCGGCTTGTCGCCCAGTATGTTCAACAACAGTGGAAGAAGGAGCTCGGAATCGACGTCGAGCTCAACAATATGGAGTGGAAGGTTCTGCTCAAGCAGCAGCACGCCCATCAGTATCAGGTGAGCCGAACTGCTTGGATCGGCGACTTTATCGACCCGATGACCTTTCTCGACCTCTTTAAATCAGACAACCCGAATAATCGCACCCAGTGGGCAAACGAAGAGTACGATCGTCTCATCCTGGCGGCAACCGCGGAGACTAATCCTGAGGAACGGTTCGAGCTCCTGCGCCAGGCCGAAGAGGTCTTCCTCGAAGAGATGCCATCAATCCCGCTCTACTTCTACCGCAACTACGACTTGGTCAAGCCCTACCTCAAGGGCTACAGTTCGCATCTTCAGGACAATCACCTGACTCGTTATTTTTCTATCAAAGTCGAGAATTAGGTAGAGCGTGTTTCGATACGTGATAGGACGCCTACTGGCCGCAGTAGGCGTCATTTTCATTATAATTACGGCGGCGTTCTTCATCATGCGAGCGGCGCCGGGCAGCACGTTCGATTCCGAACGCGAGATTCCCGAAGAGGTTCGTAAGAGCCT
>CAYZYD010000393.1:0-4578 GCA_964482505.1 uncultured Planctomycetia bacterium
GCTCGGGCCTGAGGATCGCGAATGGCTGGATCAACTCAGCCGATATACCGATTAACCGATCCCACATGATCCAAGACTATAATGGGACGGATCTCGCTGGTGGGCTCAGTCTTTGAAGTCCAGTACCTCGCAGATCGAGTCCGGCTCGTCGTTGTCGATTGACCGCGCTTTCAAACGGGGGCGGGCGCCGAACCCGGGCGGGCCCGGCCCCTCTTGCGCTGGATAGTATGAATTCTCTCCAGAGGTTGGAGGCTCGCCCTATAATCGGTGCCATGAACACAGGACGACCCAAACTCCTCAATCGCGACGCGGTTCTTGAGATCGCGGCTCAGACTTTTTGGAAGTTTGGGTACGCCCAAGCTTCGGTACGGAGCGTCGCCGAGGAGTCGGGTGCGGGTCTCCAGAGTATTTACAATGAATTTGGGGATAAGCGCGGACTCTACGACGCCGCCCTCGATTACTACTGCCGAGATCAGGTCGAGCATCAGTTTGGAAAATTGCTCGAGTGCGAACCCGCCATCGAGGGGCTCCGCGCGCTCTTTCGATTTTGGGTCGACTTTCATGGAGACCCCAGCACGCACGGTTGTCTTCTTGCTCAGACATTTGCAGATCTTGAGATGATTGGTGGGGAGCAGATAAAGGCGACCGCCCACATGCATTTCGAACGGCAAGAGAAGATCCTGCGCGGGGCCCTCGAACGAGCTCAGGCTCAGGGAGATATCCCACCCAACCGCGGGACACGCGAGCTCGCCCGGACCCTGATCGCCCTCATGAACGGCGTCGCCACCCTCGGCCGGGCTGGGGTCAGTCGGGCCCTTTTGCGCGACGTGGCGCGGTCGGCACGGCAACTTATCGGGGATCTTAATTTCGGGGAAAATTCGTCAGGAGAATAACTTTATTGTAACTTCAGGCTGTTTCTGGGATCTTTTTAGATCGTTGGATCAAAAACCGGAAAAACGAGAAAGGCGACTGATGTCAAGACCTGTCCCAGTCAAAGATCAAATTGCTTTTGTAAACGGCGCTAACCGCGGTATCGGCAAGCAGTTCGTGGAGGCTCTCCTCGCCGCGGGTGCTGTCAAGGTATACGCCGGGGTTCGGGATCCCAAGAGCGCTCAACCACTGGTTGACCAATACGGCGATCGGGTAGTCCCCATCCCGTTCGACCTCGGCGACGCGGGTACGATCGAAGCGGCGGCCAAAGCCGCGAGTGACGCGCAGATAGTGATCAACACTGCGGGAGGATTCAGGTCAAGTTCAGCGCTCGCGGATGAATCTTTCGACAATCTTCAGTTTGAGCTCGATAAGAACGTCTACGGTCTCCTGAGAACGGCCAAGGCATTCGCGCCAGTTCTGAAGAAGAATGGTGGGGGGGCCTTTGTCCAGCTCAACTCGGTGGTGTCAGTAAAAGCCTTCCCCGATTTCGCGACTTACAGCGCCTCGAAAGCCGCGGCCTATTCACTCACTCAATCCCTCAAGCGGCAGCTCGCCGAGCAGGGGACCGCGGTCTTTAGCGTACACCCCGGACCCATCGCGACCGACATGGGAGACGATGCCGGACTCACCGATGTTGCTGAGCCCGCGAGCGTCGTCAGCGACGCGCTTCTCGAGGCGTTTCGAACCGGGGAGTTTCACGTTTACGCAGGCTCGATGGCAAGAGAAGTCGGCTCGGTTTATCGACCCTTCGCCGAAAACGTCGTCGAAGCAGACTTAAGCGAAGCTTAATCCCTGGGAGGAGTCGGCAGCGAAGAATCCGTGGCCGAACCGCTTCTTCGATGTATTTTGGTACTTCCTGCCGACTCGCTTCGGTTTACTTGTTCTGAGGCCCATTGAATACCGGTGCGAAGTGTGAGTTTACTCAGAGTCTCTTTGGATTGCGGTGAAGATAGAGTAACTATGGGTCCGCCCTCTTGTGAGCCGATTCCCGAGGGATCGGAGTCATGACTTGAATTGCATTCCGCTCGAAGTGCGACTCTATCAGATCGTAGAGCGCTTAGCAGCGCTGGGGAGTCGGATGGTGGGTTCGGTACAAGGTGACCCTCCTAGCAGCCCGTTGAAAAACTCATTCCGCGCGGGAGGCCGAGCTTCCTTCGCCCAGCGCCCCCGGCGAACCTCGACGTATGGCCAATACGCCTTCGGTTCGCCCGAGGCACTGGGCTCGAATTCTCGACCTCCCGCATCGAAAGCAGTTTTTCAACGGGCTGCTAGGGCCCTTTGAGGGATACGATACAACCGCCACCGAGCTCGAATACATGCGACCCGTATTGGGTCCGATGGCACAACGTCTAGGCCTTAAGCTCGAGTCACGGCCCGATATCGACTATTTGACCACGTTTATCGCGAGTCGCTTTCTTAACCTATAAGAAGCAATGCGGGTTTATCCTGGCCCGCCAAGTTTGAGGGAGAGCCGATATCTTTCGGTGATTAGGGGCCGAATTCGCCCGGGCGATGGGCAAAAGGGTTGACGTTACGGGCGACTGTTTGTGCGAGGTTTTGCCCTAACGCGTTTTCGTTTTGGTTCTCTTCTTGGTTCGCTTCTTTGAGCTGCTCTTCTTTGCGGTCTTGTTTTTTGGCTTACGGCTGGCTGCTGCGCTTCGAGCACTTTTCTTCTGGCTTGATTTCTTTCTGGTGCGCTTCTTCGACGAACCTTGTGTGCTGAGAGCGTAGCTCTCGTCAAGCCACCTTTGCCAGAGCTTCTTGGGCAATGGCTTCTCAGCCGAGAAGCGTGCCGTCACCCAGCCCGTCGAACCGGCTTGCGTTTGGAAATCCTCGGGACACTCTTGGGCAAGCCGCCTCGCCTCGGGCATCGAGGCGTCGAGTTTGAACATCGCCTTAAATCGCCCGCCCTGTTCCCCGACAAAGAAAAACGATTTCTTGCCCGCCTTGAACGAGCTCTGTGTACAAGCCGCCCCTTCATCAACCTCGGGGTACGCGCTCGCTCGAAGTCGCATCACTTCGGTCGGGTCGGAGTGCTTCGGATTCACATCGTCTCCTCGCTGGTTTTTCGCCGCCGTTTAACAACTCAATCCAAGTAAGGCTATCCCCGTGGCCCCGGAAGCTCGACTGCTCATTCCGCGTGAGAGGCTATAGCGACGAAACTGCTCGCGACAGGCACGGAACTTCAAATCTCGCCCTCATGGCTCGAGCGCCGTCTTTCGGGCGGGCTGCTAGTTCACGACGGATTCGGGAACATGCCAGGTGAGCGAAGCCCAGAACGACTCCCACTCGTACTCGGCGTGTTTGGGACGAGTCATGTGGATGAGGCGCACCGTAAATAGCCCCGAATTCGCAATGGGTACCAGCGCCTTCCCTTGCGCATCAGTCCAGGTCTGCCCAACGAAATCCTCGCCGTTCCCGGCCCGATCCCAGCAAAGATTCGCTCTAGCGAGGGGAGCTCCGTCGAAGAGGACCTGGAGTCGAAGCGTTTGACCTGGGCTTCTCGCGAGGGGGTTTTGGAGCGGGACGATCTCGAGCTTTTGTCCGAGCGGCTGGGTGGTTGCTTGGCCCGCATTGCTGTCATCTACTTGAAGGAGGCACTTTGTGTATTTGCTGTAGCGCTCGACGGCGTCCAGCTGAAGCTCGTCCGCATCGAAGCGCTGTTTGTAGATGTGCAGAAGGCCGTCGTGAAGAAGATAGTCGTTAAATTTCTTCGCTTCGAGCTTTAATACCTTCGGGTGCGTGGTCGTTCCGAAGACCCAGGCCCCGGCCTCTCGAGGGAGAAACGAGGCGACCGTGCGCTTTTCCTTCTCTTGCCGCGTCAATTTGATCGGCGCCGGCTCCCGCTCTCCCGACGGACCCAATAGCTGACATTGAACTCGGTCTTCTTGGATCGCAGTCGTGCTCTGCGGAAAATCCATCCCAACCGAGAGAACCACCGACGTCTCCTTTTTGCTGGCACAGCCACGCGGCGGAATCAACCACATATCGTGAGCACCAGCCGCGGAGGTCAGCGTGAGTAGTGCCAGAATTTGTGCTAAGGGCTTTGGTACCATGACGTGACTCCTTCACTCAATTGTCTGCATGAAAGAATCAGGCATTATGGCCCATCGGGGCGTCACCAAGAAGGGCTGATTACCACCCGCAAGGTACTTTCAAATTGACGTGGGGAGCGGGCCTCTCTAGCCCGCATTATTCACGAGCCCGCTACTGCGAAGTCGCAAGGCGTCCGCTCGCGGCGTCCGTCTTCCTTGCGAGCGAACGCCTTGCGACTTCTCGCTACGCGGTTCGTGAATAATGCGGGCTCTAGAAACCTCGATCTGTGACTTCTTGGGGCGAGAGACAGGGTGATTCGTGGTGGTCCTATTTCGGTGAAGGCTTCATGGTCGAAATTTCTCCAATTTGTGAAATTCTACTTGTAACAATAGGCCCAAATCTCCAGGCAGTGGCGCCTTTGTTAATGTCCTGATTTTTGAGGACTAGGCCACGAACGCATCAGCCAATCTGTTACAAGGGTGACCGTTTTCGGGATGACCTCTCGTGGTAGACCTAACAGGAACGCAAAGGACACGCACCCCGATATCGACGGTCTCTAGCAGCCCGCCCGAAAACTCATTCCGCGCGGGAGGCCGAGCTTCCTTCGCC
>CAYZYD010000394.1:0-4564 GCA_964482505.1 uncultured Planctomycetia bacterium
AAATCCTCGCCCACTCAAATACCCCCAGAGCCCGCCCACCGTAGTCGCGACGAGCGCTCCGTCGACGAGAGTGGTTCTACCGAGTCCGAGCACAATCGGACACGACGCCACGAGGACCGCCGCCAGGAGACGCGTGAGTGGAGGTTGATCGAGCGCACCGGCGGCGAGGTAGGTAAAGAAAATCGTCAAGAGGAACCAGGTCAGCCCGAGACCGTAGCGAGCGGCGTCGGGAGTTTGTCCGAGGCTTGTCGAGATCGGAACCGAAGGGAGGTAGGGAAGCGGGGGATAGTTGGGGCCGCGATAGAAGCCCTCCCCGAGATTTGCAAGCCCCGCCACGGGGGTTGCCACCATCCGGCTCGCAACGCGGTGTTCGAGGACAAACTCGAGCGGCTGCCCTCGGATCACCTTGGCGCGCACCGGAGGCACCATGCGGGTCACGGCGTGTCGCATCTTGAAGGCGCGTCGCGCGTGGGCACTCTCGTCGTATTCGAGCGGAGTACGATCGGACTCGATCCAGACGATCGCCGCGGCAGCGAAGCCGACCAGCAGTAGTACGAGTGCGATCCCCCCTTGTCGTTCCGACACGCTACCTCCTTGCGGCCGGGACCTTAACCGTTTGCTGAGATGAGGTCGAGCAGGATTCGGGAGCCGACTCCCGAGCTCGCGCAAGCTCGATCGCTGTCGCCGCAAGCGCTTGCAAGTGCCAGCGGGATCTCCGCGACAACCTCCACCGAGTCAGAAACTATCAGCGATTTTTGGGCTCGCGAGCCCAACCAGTTCCGGGTTGGACAACTCCTTGGCGGAGCGAGCGAGGCCAACTCTCGTCTATACGGCGACAGTTATCTTGCCCTAATATTAGTGTTGCGCTTGAGATCGCTTAGCCAACTCGGACCGATCGCCGCGGCCTCGAATCCTGCGGAGGAGATCCTCGATCGAATCGAGTAGGGCTGGCCGGATCGCTCCTCGTCGGTACCGAAACCTCAAACGGCGATTCAGGGTGCAGCCACGAGGAAGCATGATCCGCATAGCGAGAAGGGTCACCGTGCCGGACGCGCCAGGAACTGACGACGACTACTCCAACTTTGTCGAGCATCATAGATTCGGGCGTGCCCCACGTTATACCGACCTCCAGCTCAAGCCGGTCTCGGAATGTTATGCGCTCACGGTCTACCATTCCGAAGGAGCGATCCCCGGGACCGCCGTGCGGGCCACCCCCGATCGACAGCGGGCGGCCGTTCCGGTGCTCTACTACTTCGACCTCAAACGAACCTGCTACGAATGCGGGCGCCCCTTTCTCTTTTTTGCGGAAGAGCAGAAGCACTGGTACGAGACGCTCGAGTTGCCGCTCTCGGCGAACTGCGTCCGCTGCGTCGTCTGTCGCCAAGCAAGACAAGAACTCAGACGAGAGCTCGCTCGATACGAAGAACTCGTCAAGCGCGCCCCGGAGTGGACACCCGCCGAACTCACTGAGCTCGTCGAGCTCGCCCTCGAACTCATCGAGACGGGCGAATTCAGCCGTAAACTCATCCCCAAGATCCGCCACTGGCTCAACCGCCTCGATCGGTTGCAACTCGAAAGCACACCCGCTGGTACCGACCTGCGAAGACGGTTGGAAAAGCTCGAACGGAATTCGGGTCGCCGTCATTGACCATAAAGAACGAGGAAGATTTAAGAGAGCGTCGAGGTCGCCCTTCAGCTTTCAAACCACGGGTCCGAAGGTGGATTGGGATGGAAAGGGCGGTGAAGCGATGGCGAAAATCATCGGGTGGCTCGGGTGGTTTGTTCTCTGCACACTTCTGGTCGCGGGTTGCGACTCGCGCGCGAGCCAAACCGTGGAAGCTCAGAGCAAAACCGGACCGCAACTGGACCCAGACGAACGGTTTGGCGATTTCACGAGGGCGGAGCGCTGGTACCTTCACTTCTCGCTCCCACAGGTGAATGAGGGGATTCACAAACGCAACGAGGTGCTCTTGCCACTCGTCGAGGCTGGGGATCTTCCGGCCCTTAAGGTGTTCGCGAGAGGGTATATGGGGGGACGCGGACCGCTCGGCGGTCCGCAAGATTTTGAAAAGGCGTTCGAGCTTTACGAGAGGGCGGCCCAACTCGGCGACCCCGAGTCGATGCGCTCCTTGGGCTCGATGTACGCCCGCGGAACGGGCTACACCAAGGATTACCAGAAAGCGATCGACTGGCTCGAGCGAGCCTACGATCTCACCCGAGACCCAGACGCCGCCATGGGTCTCGCAGCCGTATACGACCACGGCTACGGTCCGGGTAATGTCCCCCAAGACAAGTCACGAGCTGAAGAGTGGCGTCAGATCGCCGAGTCAGGACTCGCGCGACAGGTCCAAGCGCAGCGAAGCCAGGACCTCCGAACGGAACGTCGCCGCTCGCTGACAAATGGTATTCAAGAGGGTGAGGCTATCCTCGAGCGCTTTTACCGCTCTGAGTACGCGGCGCTTCTAAAAGATGCCGAGGCGGGCGAGTTGGAGGCGCTGGTCAAGACGGGTTTCATCATGGTGGGTCGCGACTATTACTGGAACCATACCGGGCTCAAGCGAGAGCTCGCCGATCCGGACCGCGGCATCCAGCGACTCGAACAGGCCTATGATTTGATTTCCAGCAAGAGCCGCAAGCGCCGCCTGGCGGAACAAATCATGAAGCTCTACGGAAACCGCGGCCCGCAAGAGATTCGCAATCCTGATCTCGAGGCGAAATGGCGGCGCCTGTCTCAGAATCGGCAGCCTTGAGAACTTCTCAAACCGCCGGGATCAGCGCCGCCCGAAAAACGGCGCTCGAGCAACGAGGGCAAGATGTCGAACTTCCGTGCCTGTCGCGAAGGAAGGTCGACTTCGTGGCCGAGTCGATTCTAACTGGCGGGCTGCTCGGGGTGTTTCATTGAGGGCGGCTTACGAAGCGCCGTGGGACACCGAATTGAGGGGCTCCGGAACGGGGCGCTCTGGATAGGATCTAAAGCGACCAGATAAACGGTTTTTTGGCGGTCGCGAGCATCGATTTTTCCATGAGTTCGAACTGACCGGCCGGGCCCGCGACGTAGAGCTCCGCGTAGTGCTTGCCCGTATCTTCCCACTCTTGAGTGTCGAGCCCGCGGTCGTTCAATAACGATAAGACGCTCTCGCGCTCCTTCACATCGGTGAATTCGCGTTGGGGAAGACGGATTCCCTCCACACGACCAAACTTCAGTCCGTGCTGCTCAAAACAGGCTTGAATCGGTGCGGAATCGAACATTCGCAGAATGGTGACCACCGCAAACGGACCGTATTCACAGGGAGAATCTTTGCCCAGATGGGTGAGAACGCGGCCGAGGGTTTTTTCGGTGATATAGCCTACCGCACCCGTGCTTATGAGGAGATTACAGCTGCGAAACCAAGCCTTCTCGTCTTCTGTCAACTCGACATCTTCAGACTCGAGGTTTCTCGCGATGCCGCCGTCGAGCAGGCCTGCGTCGACGGCGAAATTCACCGCAGGCTCGGAGCTGTCGAGGCCGACCGCTCGGACGTCGCAAGTCGGGGAGGTCACGTTGAGCCAGGCTCGCGTCGCTTCGCACGCCTTCCAGTACTCCTTGGGACACCGCGTAGCGAAGAAGGCGACCATCTCTCGAAATGAGCAACCGAACTTCACAAAGGCCGAGCCGATGCCGTACGAACAGCCCACATCGAGCATCTGAACGGGCCAGGCGGCCCGATTCAGATCTCTGAGGAGCTCGGCCGCAGAGATGCAGTAGGGACGCGCCTGTTCGCCGATCTCATAACCGAACTGAGCCATCGACGCGATATAGGCGTGCGGCGTAGGGGAAACGTAGACGTTATCGAACTTCGTTTTCGCGTCATTCGCTATTTCTTTCTTCATGTCACCCTCTACTTCTGGTCTTTGTTGTGAGTTCGGATCGTGGGATTGGGAGCGATGTTCCCCGTCTCCAGAATTGGAGCTGCGTCTACGGATTCTGCGTGCATCAGTTCGACGAGACGCTTGAGTGAGTGAGCAATCTCGGCTTGCTCGTTCTTTGGAAGCTGCGTCAATGCTGTAGCTAGGGTGTCCTGGAGGGGTGAAGGCGCAGCACGGGTGAGCGCACGTCCTCGATCTGTGAGATAGACGAGAACATGGCGCCGGTTGACCTCGTCGCGGGAGCGCGTCACAAGCTGCTTCGCCTCGAGCCGATCGAGAATGCCATTGACGGTGCTACGGGCGAGGTGAACTTCGAGAGCGATGGTGCTCGGGGTGAGCGGTTCGCTTTCTGCGAGCGTTAGCAAGCAAATGAGTTGAGGACCCGTGACGTCGTGCTGAGCGACGAGTCGACGCGAGTGCAGATCGACGGCTCGAATGATCTGACGAAGTGCCTTCAAGACTTGGAGTTCGTACGGCGTCCCTAGCTCACCCGAAGCGAGACTACGTTCCTGAGAGTCGACGGAGTCCGACATCGCGCAATTTCAAAGCTGAAGGCTCGTTCACGATTTCTATGCGAACCGTTAGTATAGGAACTGTACGAGATCCTTCAAGCCGGCGGCTTAAACAATTTAAAAATTAATACTTACGGAGCTCTAGC
>CAYZYD010000395.1:0-4554 GCA_964482505.1 uncultured Planctomycetia bacterium
CGATTGCATCGACGGGCTCCGCGAGCCACGCTCGATCCGAGGCGACGCGCAGCCGACCGTTGCCGCGGTAGTAAAACGTCTCGGCATCGAACCGCGCCTTTTCAAACTGGAGTCGGTTCTCGAGCTCTGATCCCCGAGTGCCGTAGACAAGCACCACCCCGTGGTCAAACGCGCTCTTGAAGAGACCCGCGCGACCGGGGTGCTTGCGCTGACGGGTCGATTTCTCGGTCCGGATCCAGCCTCGATCTTCGCGCTGCATACAGATCTCGATCCCGGGCGACCACTCTTTGAGTTTGACGTTCTCCTCGTCGAGCTCGAGTTCAGCCGCAGGGGCGAGCGCTTCGGGTTCGAAGCAGAACCGGCGCACGTTCTCGGTTCGAAAGCGCAACTTGCCGCCAGCGGCGCGCTCAAACTCGATCCGACTCGCTCGACCATACTCTTGAGGGCTCAAGATCTCGACCGAGCGGTACCGGCTCGCGATTCCGACATGCGGGGTCACGAAGACGAACCGCTCGAGATCGGCGGCTTGCGTGTTTCGGTTTAAGAACTCAAAGAGGGGTGGCCAGTCGAGGCATTGATCGCCCCACCAGTGCCCCGCCCCGGGTTGCTCGAAGTAGGAAAAGTTGGGATGAAATTCGCCGAGTAGCGACCGCATGCTCCGCGCCTGTTCGACGGGAACCGTCCGGTCGGCGTCACCGTGGAGAATATAGACTCCGAGATTCCGGTAGTTTTCGCGGATCAGTCGCGGCCGACTCACGTCACTCGCCAAGTTGAGCAGTTCACCAACTGCGTCCTCGGGTTCAGGCGCCGAGCCGGCGGCGTAGGACCAAAAGTCAGACCAACCCGCACTCGGTGCGATGGCCGCAAAACGCCCCGCAAAGAGCGCCCCTAAGATCCAAGTTCCATGGCCACCCATCGAGTGACCGGTCAGATAGGTGCGGCGAGGGTCGGTCTGAAAGAGACGCTCCGCCTCGGCGAGCACCTCGAGCGCGTCGATACGACCCCAATCCTCCCAATCAAATCCGAAGGGTCGGCGATTGGTTGCGCAGACGACCACGCCGCCGGGCTTGGGCTGGTAGCAGCGTGCTTGCGAGGTTGCTTCGACGCCAGCTCCGTGCAGCGAGAGATAGAGGGCGGGACGACCTCGAGGAACTTCCGGTGGTGGAACCACCGCGAAGTACTGGACGCTTCCGTCGACCCGACTTCGGTAGGTGCGCCGGTGTTTATCGCGACGCGAACGGACGCGCAAGTCGAGTGTGGTCGAGTGCAGCGTCTCCTCGCCTCGCTTGAGTTCCAGTTCGCAGAGTACCTTGTCAACGGTTGGGAGAATGGTTTCTGCAAGCGGCAGACGAACCGGATGCTTGACGACCGATTCGCTCAACAGGTCGAGTTGGGTCCGGAGGGTCGAGTCACCGATGCGCGCTACAAGTTCGAGGTCGCGAACCTGGTTCGGAGTCGAATTGATCAGCTTGATCCCGGCCCAGAGCGGTTGCGGTTCATCGCGAAGCAGGTCCGGCAGCGTCGGATCTTCCAAACTGATCGCAATGGGCGCGACCGGCTCGCTCCAACCAATATCAAGACTCCCACGCGCGCACGAGAAGAGGAGCGTATTTTCACCGGCCCGCAATCGAACCGGGATCGTCATAGTTCCGAGCTGGTAGACATCGCCCCCTCGGATTGCGCCGTTGATAAAGACGCAGCGGTGACCGCGCGCCCGCAAGTAGAGCGTCTGAGGTTCTTCGAGCGTGAACTCAACCCAGGCGTAGCCGCCGCGAAGACTCCGGTCCTCAAAGCGCCCGGGCGACTTCGCCTCGATCTTTCTCCAAACCGAGGTTCGACCTTCAAACTCAATCGACTCCCCAACCCTCGGCGTGGCCCACGATCCTTCGATCAATTTCGCCTCGATCATGTCGAGAAAGTAAGGAGCCCGTGATCCCTCGCGGACATCCCCGATCACCAGCAACGAATCGATCTCGGGGACAAATTGCGCGCAAAGTCCCGACGTCCAGAAAACAACCACGCCTAAGAGTCGCAACACTAGTGTCCTGTTCGAAAAGTTCGAGCAAGAATCGCCGGCCCTCGACCTCCCTGGCGTTGTTGCCGCTCCTCGAAGGAGTTACCAATCCGACTTGCGTCGCGGCGCCTAGCCAGGAAGGCCGAATGGCTCGCCGAGTTCTCACTCGAACTTTCCGAACAGGACACTAGATTGACCTCTCCCAAGGACCGAACACCGGAGCCGCCTCACGACAAACCCCCCCGCTAGCAGCCTGCCCGAAGTCTTCTTGAGAGTACAGGTGCGGAGCGAAGGAAGACCGACTTCGTGTCCGAATCGATTTTTTCTGGCGGGCTGCAAGGCCACCGAGAAGTAGATTCTGCAATTGAATGAGTCGGCAGGATAAACACGACGAGTCGGGTCACCGAACGGTCGTCCGAGTGGGCTCCCGGCCGGGCGTGGCCAAATGCAGCGACTCTCGCCGATTCGCGGGCTACGGTTCGCCTTTTCCCTGTGTTACAATCCGCGCTGGCAATACCCATCCAATCTGACCCCGCGGAGGATGACGCCCGTTGCACTTTCCGCACGTAATTCGGGATCCGATCCACGGATATATCCGCCTGACCGATGCCGAAATCGCGGGTATTGATTCGCGTGAAGTTCAGAGGTTGCGACAGATTTCGCAGCTGGGCCTGACCGAGCGCGTCTACCCCGGGGCGCGGCATTCCCGCTTCGAACACGCGCTCGGGACTCTCTTTGTCGCGACCCGCATGCTCGAAAGCCTGCGGGGTCGTTACGGACTCGAGGCGCTACTCACGCCGCTCGGCGTCTCGACGACTGAAACCGAATATCAACAACTTCTCGGGGTGGCGCGCTGGTCGGCGCTGCTCCACGATATCGGCCACGCCCCCTTCTCCCACGTCACCGAGGAGCGGCTCCCCCCGGGCTCTACCCACGAAGACTTGACCTTTCAACTGATTCAGAACGGAGACGTTGAGGGGCGACTGCGACACGCGGGCCAGCACTTGGCCGAGTCGGTTACCGCGGTCCTCAACCCAAACGCGGCCGACTTGCCGAGGCCGCTCCAGTTTGTGCGGGAGCTATTAGCCGGCCCTATCGGAGCCGACCGTATGGACTACCTGCTTCGCGATTCGGCCGCGACGGGAGTAAGCTACGGTGTCTTCGATCTCGAGCGAGTCCTCCATACGCTGACTCCCGTCGAAATCGACGGCCGACTCGCCCTCGGGGTCGCGCAAGGAGGCGAACTCGCGGCCGAGGGGATGCTTTGGGCGCGGTTCTCGATGTTTCAGCAAGTCTACTATCACCGCACGCGCCGTATCTTCGATCGGCATCTCAACGACTACCTCGAAACCATGCTTCCACGCGGACGCTATCCCGCAGCCCTCGACGAATACCTCGACTGGACCGACGCCCGGGTTTGGGAGTGCCTCCGACGATCGCTCAATGATCCCGACCTCCCCGGTCATATCGATGCCGACCGAATTCTCAACCGCCGGCATCACCGCAGCCAGCGCGAAGAGCTGACCGCCGACGCCCCCGAACCCCTCGAAGGTTGGCTCAAACAGTGGGGAGAACAGATCGAAAAGAGCGATCCCGAGGCCGAACCTATCGCCGATCTCATACTACCCCACCCCGGCATCGACTCCGGCCTCGACCTCCCGGTCGCCAGTCACTCGGGCCAAATCAAAACGCTCCGAACCCAAAGCCATTTGGTCGGCCGCCTCACGCTCAAACCGATGGGCAGAATGTACGTCGCTCCGGGTCGGGGGAGTTTTCCGTTTCGGGTTTGAACGTCGAAAACTCAGTCACATGAGAGATCTTTGAACTGTTAGCATTAATTCCTTTCCGAGATTGATTTGGTGAAATCAGTAACATGAACCTCTAAGGGGATTTTGTCCTTGGCATAGTTAATATAGTCTTCCTTCGAAGGCGAGTCCGATCCAAAAGGATCCTCGGAGAGCTTTTTCGCCGCAAAAGACCCTCTTACTGGGTAAGCCCCGGCCAATACCCACACCTCTTGGGATACTTCCTTTCCGGGCTCCTGCCGGAAGTTAAGAAAGCCCAGTGTCGATTTGATTTCCCACTTACCTTTGTCGGCACCTTTGCACGGCTCGGCGGTAGAGATTCTATATGTCGAGGCTGACTTAGCTAAAAGCGAAATAATCGACCCTCTTCGGCCGTCAATATTATGCCAATGAAAGTCGAGGTCTTTGATGCTATCTTCTAGTGCAGCTTTAGCGTCGACCTTGCTAACGTACTTTTTGCAATCGACATGCACGAACATGAGATCCCGGTCTCCCGGAAAACCGTGTTTCTTGCTGATACCCCAGACTTCCTCAATCAAGCCATCCTTCTCGAACCGAGCTCCCGCCCCAATGCGCTGACCGTTTTTCCCATCAGAAGTCAACAGGTACAGATCGAAAGTACCATTATCGATCTGGAAGGCACTTTCTGAAATCGAAGAGGTCGCACAACTTGAAAGAAAAAGGAATGCGATCACTAAAAGCGTCAATGTACAAAACCTACTGGCAGATACTGGC
>CAYZYD010000396.1:0-4552 GCA_964482505.1 uncultured Planctomycetia bacterium
GCCGATTACGCGACAGCATGGGTGAAATTGAGGTTCAGGCGGACCGCTACTGGGGGGCCCAAACCCAACGCTCCCTCGAGAACTTCAAGATCGGCGCGGAGCGGCTACCGCGGCCGATGATTCGCGCGATGGGTCGGGTGAAACAGGCGGCCGCGCGAATGAACCAGCAGCTCGGTAATATCGCTCCCGAAATCGCGGGGGTGATCGAGAAGGCGGCCCAAGAGGTGATCGACGGCAAGCTCGATGACCATTTCCCGCTTGTCGTTTGGCAGACCGGCAGCGGCACTCAGAGCAACATGAACGTCAACGAGGTGATCGCGAACCGGGCGATCGAAATGCTCGGCGGTGAGCTTGGATCAAAAGAGCCCGTGCATCCCAACGATCACGTCAACCACGCCCAGTCGACCAACGATTCGTTTCCGACGGCGATCCACGTGGCGGTGGCCGAAGAGGTTGTCCGTCGGCTGATGCCCGCGCTCGCCCAACTCAAACAGACGCTCGAGGAGAAGAGCCGCGCCTTTGACGAAATCGTCAAGATCGGGCGCACGCATCTCCAAGACGCGACCCCGCTGACGTTGGGGCAAGAGTTTTCAGGATTTGTCGATCAGCTTCGGATCGCCGAAGAATCGGTCCAGGGAGCGCTTCCACACATCCAGGAGCTCGCGATCGGTGGGACTGCGGTAGGCACTGGCCTCAATACGAAAGCGGGCTACGCCGACGGAGTCGCGCGCGATCTGAGCGACCAGACCGGAATCTCGTTTCGCTCGGCACCGAACAAGTTCGCGCAACTCGCCGGTAAGGAAGCGGTCGTCGCGATGTCGGGGGCCCTCAAGGTCTGTGCGACGGCCCTCAACAAGATTGCCAATGATGTTCGCTGGCTCGCGAGCGGCCCGCGCTGCGGGATCGGCGAGATCACGATTCCCGAGAATGAACCCGGGTCGTCGATCATGCCGGGCAAAGTCAATCCAACCCAAGCCGAAGCACTCACGATGGTGGTAACGCGCGTCCTCGGTAACGATACCCAGATCGGAATCGCGGGCTCTTCGGGCAACTTCGAACTCAACGTCTATATGCCGGCGCTCGCCTACGCAATTCTTCAGTCGATCGACCTCATCGCGAGCGCGACCCTCTCCTTCGACGATCATTGCGCCCGGGGAATCGAGCCCAACCGACCGCGAATCGAAGAGAACCTCGAACGGTCGTTGATGCTCGTCACCGCGCTCAACCCGCACATCGGTTACGACAAAGCGGCCGACATCGCCAAGACCGCGTATCGTGAAGGGAAAACACTCAAAGCCGTCGCCGTCGAAAAGGGATATCTCACGGCGGAGGAGTTCGACGCCTATGTCGTTCCCAAGAATATGACTCGACCCCAGGAATAGCGCGCGGTTGGGGTTTTTGAGCGGGCTTCTCGGTCCCAATAAATCGAGGGGCTCCCGAAGGAGCCCCTCGGCGCAAAAGGGTGAAGGCCAAATCGGCCGTCACCCTCAAGACGTACGCCGAGGCTCGGTGTTAGTCCTCCGGCTCAGAACCGCGTGGGAACCGTGGGCGGTTCGCGCCGCCTGCGCTCGGACGCCTTTCGGAGCTCGGGTTTGGGCTTCGCGTTATACGCTTCGACCTCCTCGGCCAAGACTTCGACCGCCGTCGTCAGTTGCGCATCGGTCCCCTCGATCAGCTCGCCCGGCTTCGCCCAGACCACGACGTCCGGTCTCGCGCCGTTGAGTTCCATGTCTTCACCCGTGGTTTTGACGTACCAGCCGCGAAAGGGCATCCGCAAAAACCCGACGTCCATCACCGAACGTCCCCCCGTCGAGATCACCCCGCCCGCGGTCTGCACGCCGACGAGCTTGCCGCGCCCGAGAGTCTTGATCGCGTGGGCGAAGATCTCGGCGTTTGAGAAACTATCCTGGTCGCAGAGGACGACGAGCGGCCGGCTCCAGGTAGCGTAGACCCGGCGTCCTTGGGGGTACCCCTTCCCGCCGCCGCGCGGACGCGTCATCGCGTGCGAGGGTTGGCAGAGAACGGTGAGCAGATGGTCAGCGGTAAAGCCGCCGCCGTTCTTGCGTACGTCGATGACGAGCCCCTCTTTGCCCTCGCCGACCCGAAAGATCTCCTCTTCAAACCTGAGAAAGCTCGACCAGTTCATCCCGCGAATGTGGAGATAGCCAAAGCGATCTCCCGAGAGCTGTCTTACCCGCTCGCGATTACTCTCGACCCAAACGTCGTAGAGCTGCGATCGCACGCGGCCGTAGGTGGTGGGGCGGATCGTGACGGTCCGCTCAGCTCCCTCGCGGTCTTGAACCACGAGAACAAAGTCGCGGAGCTCGGTCGCGTTGAGCACCGACGTCTCGGGTTTGTCGAGATCGACGGGAATCCCGTCGACCGAGAAAATGATCTCCCCCGGGTAGAGCCGCGAGTCGACGTCTTCGGCCGGGCCCTCGGGAATAACGGCCGCGACTTTCCACCCCGGGCCTCGGTAGCTCTCATCGAACCTGACGCCCAGGTGGTAGGTCGTTTCGGCCCAATCAGTCGGGTTGGGGTAGCTCCATCTCGTGCTAAACCCGAGGTGCGAGCCGTTGAGCTCGCCGAGCATGAGGCTGACGACTTGACGCAAGTAGAGCGGGTTGATGGTTTCCTCGGCGACGGGTGCGTACTTGCGGTAGACCGCGTTCCAGCTGCGGCCGCCGAGGTTCTCGTCGTAGAAGTTATCCCGCATCAAACGCCAGGCCATAACGAAGGCGGCGCGGTGGCGAGAGCGGCGATCGAGTTCTTGCCGAACCCGGAAGCCGAAGCGAGTGACTTTCCCCGCTGAACTGATCAGGGCGGGATCGCCTCGGTAGACCGCACCCGCACGCTTCGCTTGGGGGAGCCAACGCACGGAAGAGACGGGTTCGGAGAGCAACAGCTTGGGGCTGAGTTTGTCGGGGAATTCGACTTGGTAGAGCCCCGACTTACCGTCGACAGTCGCGTAGAAGACGAGCTTGTCATTCCCGATCCAGGTGAGGCCCCGCTCGGTCGAGTCGGGAATGCTGATCCTGCGCAGCCGCAAGCGCAGGTCTTCCAGATCGACCTCCACCGGCTTCTTTTCATCCTTTGACTTATTCTCTCCGCCTCCCTTGCCGACGGTCTTCTCGATGACGTCGCTGATGCGCTTCTTGAGCCCCTTCTTGGGTTTATCCGCGGGGTCTGGCTTGTCACCCTTTTTGGACTTTCTCTCCTTCTGCATCTTCTTGAGTGCCTTTTCGAGGGTGCGGTCGCGACGACTCTGGTCGTCGTCTTCTTCACGCAAGTAGACGTAGTAGATATCGGTCTCGTCGCGGTTGCGTCGACTCGTGAAGGCGAGGATACGCCCGTCGGGTGACCAGACCGGACCGCGGTCGCTATCGGGGTGAGTCGATACGTTGTAGGGTTCGCGAGAGCCGTCGAGAGGTTGAACGAAGACGTCGGTATTAAAGTCGTTGTCAGAGATCGCGTAAGTAACCCAGCGGCCGTCGGGAGAGAAGTCGTAGTCGGGAGCGTTCCAGCTCTCCAAAATAGATCGCGTCTCTCCGGATTCGAGATCCCGGACCACGAGTTCGCCGAGTCCGCGGACGTAGGCGAGCTGACCGTCGGGGGTGAGTGAGAGCCCGTACTCAACCTCTTCCGAATTGGTAACTCGGCTCAGTTCAAACGAACGGTTGCGCCACCAGTAATCGTCCGGATTGGCGCGAACCGCTTTCCAGATATCTTGGCGCCCGCCGGCGTCGCTGACGAAGTAGATCGCGCTCTGGTCCGGACCGAATAGCGGCTCGGCTTCAAACTCAGGCGTCGAAGTCACCTGGACTGGCTCCTTGAGTTCGGTATCCATCACCCAGAGATCGCCTCCCGAGACAAAGACCATCTCGAGGCCATCCTCTGAGAAGCTGGCCGTCGAGGCCGAGGTCAGCGTTCGGCGAAGGGTCTCCTCACCGACGGGTTCAGAGCCATTAAATATCTTGATCTGTCGCGGCGCGCCTGGGGTATCGGGCCGGTAGAGGTAGAGATCGAACCGGTGACGAAAGACGATCGTCGAACCGTCGCTTGAGATCGTCGGCCAAAAGACCGAGTCGTCTTTGAAAAAGGTGAGCTGGTCCATCCGGCCCGTGGCGAAGTCGTACTGCCAGAGGTTAAAGGACCCGCTCTGCTGTCCGACATAGTAGAAGCCCGACTGGTCGGGTTTGTAGATCGGATAGCGAAAGCCTCGGTCGTCCCAGAGGATCGCTTCGTGGCGATCGCGAAGCCGATCGTAGCGCCAAATTTGTGTCGCTTGAGGTCCGCGGTAGCCCTTGCGGTACCAGTTCGTCCCTTCGCGCTCATAGAGAACCGCATTACCATCGGGAGCGATGCTGCCGCGCGAGCACGCCGCGTCTAAGATTAGCTCGTCGCGGGTCTCGACCTCGCGGCTGACCAGCAGGTAACGACCCGAGTCTCGCCAAAAATGGTCCCGGCTAGCCCAGGCGAAGAACCCGCCGAGCGGCGCGTAACCGAGCAGGTTGTAACCCTCACTGTGAGCTGTATGGCGCTCGGGCTTGCC
>CAYZYD010000397.1:0-4547 GCA_964482505.1 uncultured Planctomycetia bacterium
CCCCACTACTGTAAGGATCTTGCCCTGCCAAGAAGCGGTCCGCCGCCGAGTAGATAATTGTAAAGTCGTTCCCGTCTCCCTTAACGAGTTTGCGAACGCCCTTGATCAGAAAGGGGATCCAGATCGCCGACAGCAGCAGTACTCCGATGAGACGGGCTCGACTCTCACTCTTCATAGGCACGACACCCAGCCCACCTCGTCAGAAAGAGATAAGAGGGATTCGAGCCCTTCCGCACGCGGCGTCAAGACGCTAATCGGCGGCCTGATCGAGCCGAGGATGCTGCGTGCGGAAGTCGTCGGGACTGACCTTCTCCTGATCGAGATGCAGAATCAATTCAGTCACCCCGTGAATCGCACTCAGTATATCTCCGGTGTGTCCGCACTCCGAAATGGTGTGCATATTTCGGATCGGGAACCCAATCGAAGTCGCTGCTGAGTCAACTCCAGCGAGAACGGCGGCCATAGCGTCAGTCCCGGTGTCTCGTCCAACCACCGTGATCTGGTGAGGAATGTCCTTTTCGCGGCAGACCGTCTGCACGAGTTCATTGAGATAGGCGTTACAAATCGAGCCCACTGAGAGCGTGAATCCCGCTCCCATCTTATTGGGGGTGAACCGCTTCTCACTCACCCCTGGAGCGGCATCGTAATCGTGCGAAACGTCGACTCCGATGACAATGTCGGGCAAGAACTCGTGGACGAGCACTCGACTTCCGAACCGACCGATCTCTTCGTAGGTCGCCGCGGCTCCGAGATAACGGACATGGCTGAGCCCACCTCTTTCCGATAGCAGTCGAGCCACCTCCGCCACCAAAAAGACCCCGAGGCCGTTATCAAGATACGCTCCGTAGAAGGTATCGGGAGAGAAACCGCGTCGGATTGGCCGATTGAGAATGATGGGATCGCCCGCACGAATTCCGAGCTCTTCAATTTGCTTCTTACGATTCTCACCGTGGACCTGGAGCTCGAGGTAGATCTGCTCTGACTTGAGCCCGCGGCTACCAGAGCGAATATCCGCGTCAGCAAAGTGGATCGCACCGATCGCTTCGATCGTCCCCCCTTGAATGGTTCGGTACTTTCCGGGGCTCTCTGGGTTCTCACTGAATAGTGTGACCTCATGTCCCACCAACACCGAAGGCAAAAAGGAGTCAGTATTCACCCAAACCTTACCGTCGTCACTGATGTGGCGAACTTGCATACGTATCTTGTCCGCGTGGCCGATAACCATCACGCTCAACCCACCGGTGCCACTTGGCGAAGAATCCGCCACGATCCCCGCGTTGCCTCGGAACTGGTGGAAGGCCCAGCCATTCGAACAGTGTTTTTCTAGGTAGGGCTTCACCACGCCCAGGGTCATTGCCGCTTCGAGCCCAATCGGGCTCGGCGACGCGAGGACTTCACGCATAAACTCAAACTGGGATTCCGGCATCGACGACTGCCATGGCTGAGAGCTCACGAAGTTATCTCCTTTTTTTTGAGACGCAGTTCAAATTTGTTTTGCAGAAAGAGCGGATCAAACCAATCCGCCCACCCGCGAAAGCAGTCAGTTAAGGCCGCCGATACTGTTAGGCCTGACAGTGTGCCAGATATCCCTGAAACTGCCAGATATGCCTCAGACCGGCCAGATGGTTTGGCAAGCGCTCGCAGTAAGCACACTGGTACGGGCACAGTCCGTCGCGGAATCGGGAAAGCCGGGTAAGTTGCCAGCAACTCAGACAGCAGCGTTCGAATGTATCGTACCGTGCTACCGACTGACTAGGCGTACCCACCTCGTCTCCTCAATCCTGCGAGTCGTTTGACCGAAATCACAACTCTCAGGACTCTCGCTTTGCACGTTTAGGTCGACGCCCCGACGAGCTTCGACCGGGACGGTATCCGCGCCCTGGCTGTCGAGCCGTCGAATGGACATGGTCCTCAGAGGAGGTGAGCGCGTCAGCGGCTCGCTCACGTCGGGCGGCGATGGCTTCGGGGGGTGCTTTGGCCGGAATCAAGCTGTTACAACCATCTCCAATCAGGTCCGCTCGACCAGCCGCTAGCAGCGCCTTTCGAACCGTGAAGTAGTTTTCCGGTTTAAAGAACTGCATTAAGGCGCGCTGAAACTTTCGGTCTCGCAGTCCTCGAGCAACTTTCACGGGCTTCATCGAAATGGGGTCGAGCCCGGTGTGGTACATGCAGGCAGCGATGTCAAACGGAGCGGGGATAAAATCCTGCACCTGTTCGGGTCGATACCCGTTCTTTTTCAGAAACTGCGCCAAGTCGATCATCGCCTTGAGGTCAGAGCCCGGGTGGGACGATATGAAGTAGGGAACGAGGTATTGTTCCTTGCCCACCTCGTGTGAAGCTCTCTGAAACTCCCGGTCGAACTTAACAAAATTGCTGACCGTCGGCCGCTTCATCAACTCAAGTGTCTCGCGGTCCGAGTGCTCTTGAGCGACCTTTAAGTGCCCCCCCACGTGGTGCTCGGCGAGCTCTTTCATGTACTCGGGATCCCGCTGAGCGAGATCCATCCTCACCCCACTCGCGATGTGCACCTTTCGGATACCCTTCTTGGCCCGCGAGTCCCGCATGATCTGAGTCAACTTGCTCTGATCGGTATTCAAAAGAGGGCAGATCTTTGGATGGACGCAGGAGAGTCGTCGGCAGATCGCTTCGACCTTCGGATTAGAGCAACGCATCTCGTACATGTTGGCAGTCGGCCCCCCGAGATCGCTGACGATCCCCTTCGATTCACGATCGGCCCCGATGCCCTCTACTTCGGCAAGGATGGAATCTTGACTGCGCGATTGCACAATTCGCCCTTGGTGAGTTGTTATCGAGCAGTAGGTACAACCCCCAAAACAGCCCCGCATAATCGTGACGCTGTCCTTGACGACTTCGTAGGCGGGTATAGTCGCTTGGTAACGGGGATGGGGCTTTCGGGTGAACTTGAGCCCGTAGATGAAGTCCATGTGGTCTCGGGGCTCAGGGAGTCGAGGAGGGGTGCAGACAACCGTGCGGTTACCGTCACGCTGCCAGAGTAACTTCGCATTGTAGGGGTTTGTTTCGAGATGGATCTGCCGGGTCATGCGAGCAAAAGCTCGCTTGTCACCAGAGACCTCTTCGTAACTTGGAAGCTCGATCGTGCGATTTCCTTGGGGAACCTCCTCACTCGCCCCCATAGCGTAGGTCACGCCACGCAGATCTCTCAGGTCTTCGACTCTCGCGCCCGCCTGCAAACGCTGCGCAATCTCGACGATGGCTGATTCTCCCATGCCGTAGCTGACGAGGTCGGCCTTTGCGTCGAGCAAGATCGATCGCCTGACCTTGTCGCTCCAGTAATCGTAATGGGCGAGTCGTCGCAGACTCGCCTCCACTCCACCTGCGATGATCGGTACAGACTTGTACGCTTCTCGAGCCCGTTGACAGTAGGCGAGGGTCGCTCGGTCAGGTCTGAGTCCGATCTTTCCCCCTGGAGAATAGGCGTCGTCGTTACGGACTTTGCGATTCGCGGTGTAGTGGTTAATCATCGAATCCATATTGCCGGCACTGATCGCATAGAAGAGTCGAGGCCGCC
Source organism: uncultured Planctomycetia bacterium (assembly GCA_964482505.1). GTDB lineage: Bacteria > Planctomycetota > UBA8108 > UBA1146 > JAJFFE01 > CAYZYD01. The sequence goes on from CAYZYD010000397.1 coordinate 3,551, forward strand.
CGAACTCCCGCCAAGGCTCGCAGCTTTTCCAGTCGGGCTGAGCGAGCACTCCTACGCGGAAACCGTGGGCTTCGAGAACTCGAGCCAGTAACCCCGTAGCGAAACTCGGGTGATCGACATAAGCATCACCCGACACAAACACGACGTCGACTTCGTCCCAACCTCGCCGAACCGCCTCTTCACGAGACATGGGCAGCGGCTCTGCCCGGACCTCGGCTCGCCGAGTGGGAACGAGGTGGGCGCCGCTAAATTGACCAGGTTTGGGCGGTGGAAAGTCGAAATTTGTCATTCTGAAAATTCGGCATGTGGGGTGCACCGAAACTCGAGAGTCGTGTGCAACGAGACTCGGTCGCCCGGCATCCAATAAGCCCCTCGTGGATGTTCTGAAATGTTCCTAACGATCACCTGTCGAGATCGTCTTAGCTGAGCATCTTAGGAGCATTCAGGAGTTTTGACCAAATGAATCGCGTCCGGCCTCTCTTTTTTCCGCTTTTTTGAGCAGAGCGAGGCAAACCGAGGAACCGCAAGTTCCGCGATTCGTTCGTCACCCACGGCGTCGCAACAGCTCGGCATACTGAATCCAAATCGACTCTTGAGCGAAGAATGAGCTGTAGCCGAAAGAGAGGCCAATCATGGCAAACGTCAGAGTTTACTCAGCACAAGAATTCATTGACGCAGTCGAGAAGTCCGGGCTTGAGCTCGTTCACTTCGCTTCGCCGCTCTTTTCCGGCTGCCAATATGTGAGCCAAATTATCTCCGAGATTTCGGAAGAGCTTGAACCCTTTGTCGAATTCAGCGAAGTCAATCTCGAACTTAATCAGGGTGATCTGATTCACGAGTACGAAATCGAGCAACTCCCCACCCTGCTCTTGCTCCAAAACGGCAAGATCCTGGAGCGCATTGAAAGCTATTTGGATCCCGACGAATTGGAGGGAATCTGGCGAGACTGCATTTCGTTCTACATCCCGCCGCCCAAGGCTACTGACTAGAGCGCTTC
>CAYZYD010000398.1:0-4527 GCA_964482505.1 uncultured Planctomycetia bacterium
GGTGCCGATCCCCGCCTCAATGGAGAACGCACCGCGCTGCACGCCGACCAGGATGGACGGACCGACCTGCTCGTCACTCTTCCGAACGCCTCGAGCGACGGCTCACTATTACTCTTGGGCACCCCGTCTGGCCAATTGAGCGAACCCGTTGGGCTCGCTTCGGTCGCCGCCTCGGTCGCGGCGATCGGGGCTGACTTTGATGGCGATACCTTGCCCGATCTCGCGACCGTCGATGCGGTCACCCAATCGGTGACCGTTTACTGGGGAGCGGCTGAGTTTGAGTATCAGGAAAGGCTGTCCCTCGAGATCGACGACGATTGTCGCGGGCTCCGCGTCTCCAACTTCGCGAATCGCGATCTCCCCGATCTCGTCATAGTGGGTTCCACCCAACTGACGCTCGTCAGCGAATTCTCGCGAACCGAATCGACGAGCCAAATCTTAGCCGGGGTCAGCACACTTTCGACTCGAGTCGTCGACGTCGACGGCGACGGCAACCAGGACGTCGTCTCAACCTCCGCTGACAACTTTCGAATCTTTTTCGGTGACGGGGCCGGGGCGTTCTCCCCCGCCGAGAGCTATCCTATGACGATCTTTCCCCAAACTCTCGCCTTCGGCGATTTCGATGGGGACCAGGTCCTTGAGTTTCTCGTCTCGGCCGGCTTTGGATGGCAGTGGCTCGAACCCACGGACGAAACTCCTCCCCCGGTAGACGAGCTTGCCGTGCTCGACGCAACCGTCGAAGTCGGCGACACCGGCAGCACCACGGCACTCTTGACGAACGCCGACCTCATCGACGGTTTCACGGCGGTCTTTGAATTTGACCCCGCAGCGATCGAAGTCACGCAGATCGCCACCGCCGGGACCGACGCCGCCACCGCGAACCCCGAGTTTGAGGCGCCGCAGATCGAGCCGTCCGGAACGGTGATTCTCGCAGTGCTCTTCGATCTACTCCCTCCCTTTGACAGCTCCAAGTTGCCGGCTGGTGAAGACCAGTCGGTCGCGGTCATCGAGTTCGAGGGGATCGCGGTCGGTTCAACTCAGCTCGGGCCCGTCAATGGACTCGGAACTCCACCCCAAACCAACAGTTTAGTGGTCGCCGGACAGTCGGTTGAGATCGGAGTCCTGTCGGCAGGAGAAATCGTGGTCACCGGTAACAGCTCGCCGCCCGGGACATTCATACGGGGCGACGCGAACGCGAATGGTGTCGTCGACATCGCGGACTCCGATCGGATCCAAGGCTATCTCTTTGGACTCCTGCCCACTCCGAGCTGCCTCGATGCCGCCGACGCCAATGACGATGGAACCGTCGATATCTCCGATGCGACGCTGATTCTCGACTATCTCTTTCGGACCGGCTCGCCGCCACCGGCCCCGTTCCCTAACCCTGGTTCTGATTTGACGCTAGACAACCTCAGTTGCGACTCCTAATCAGCCGGGTGGGGGTCTTGAGGGGTGGCATCGTAAGCTTATAGGGGAAGTAAGCGCAGGACAGCTCAGGAATTGGCCTCCGGTCAGGGAAGAAGTTCAGAGGATGTTGCGACTGATTCCACTGCTCCTCATCGGTCTCGCGGTGCCGCTATTCGCCGACTCGATCCGCCTCGAGGACGGTACGGTACTCCACGGCAAAGTCCTACTCGCCTCCAAGCGAGAGGTCGCGATCCAGACCGAGAGTGGCATCGTCACGTTCGACCGGAAAAGGGTCGTCGAAATCAAGCGGCCTCAAGCCTCTTCGACCGATCCCAACCGCAAGGGCTCGACAAACGCGGCCCTCGTCGAACCCACCCGGGCCTGGGACCTCCCGCCCTACTGTCAGGCTTCCTTACCGTCGACCTTCGAGCAGGTTGCGGGCTGGAAACGCCAAAAGAAGGACGAATTCGGCGATTTTAACGGAGTCGCGCTCTTCCAAGATCTCGAATCTGGGGTCTCATTTAGCATCTACACCGCGCCCTCCCTCCCCAAGCCGATGGTGACGCTCTCCGATTTTGAAACCAAACTCAGGCTTACCCTCAACCAACGGCCGGACATCGAAGAGTCTCGGCTTCAACGCGACAAGATCAGTGGGCGCAGCGCGATCGTCGCGCGCAATCTGCGCCAGCAGCTTACCCAGAAGCGATCGCGCCAGAGTGTTCTCAAACGCTTTGTCGAGTGGGAGGCGATCTTGCTCAACCCCAAGGGTCGCGTCTTTTGGTTGAGAATGCGGGTCAGCGAGGAGGAAGCTCAGCGCCGACCGAACTATTACGGCAAGATCTTTAGAGAGTCTTTCGCCCTGCCGGTTAACGCTCCGACTCAGTCAACCAAGCCCCGCCGGTAACCCGCCCAGATCAACGAATCGCCATTGAGCGATCCTCGTTGCCAAACGACAGATTCAGTCGACCGCTCCAGAGTGCTGCCTCAGTGCGACTCGCTCCTCTGCGAACTTTTTCGATATCTTTCGATTTCGGAACGACTTTCGACTTGCGCCCCAAATCTTTATTGACCGCCCCTTCCAACTAGATATTGTGGTCCTCCCGCACCGAAGCCGGCCCAGACCACAACCCGTTGTGGTCTGTTTTGACGCGCGAGGCTTGTTCTCGCTGCTGCGTTTCGTGGCTGGGCGGTTGTCGATGTAGCGCAGTTTAAGCAGTGCAGTTGGAAGCGCAGTGCAGTTGGAAGCGCAGAGGAAGACTAGGGCCGGCTAGCAAGAGACAACTAGCAAGAAACAACGGCTCCTGGTGGGAAACCGCCTCGGCTCGTCAGCAAATTATCAGTCCCGCTCGTGTTCTGTTGGTTGGGGGGTCAGTTCGAGTGGTTGGGATTGGGTCTGGATCTTTGCGATCACAGCTCACCGAAATCAACTCACCGAAATTGAACTCTCTCAAACAGACCGCAAATCAGCGTATCGATTCGCGATCGCGCGCCCCCCGCCCGCCACGATTTGTCGAATTCGAGTTTGGTCTGTCGTGAAGCTGGCGCGTACGCGCTCTTCGTCGGCAGTGGGCAGTGAGGTTCTCGGGCGACAACTCAGTCGCCGCAGAGAATCGATCGAAGTCGTCAGTTGACCCCAAGGTTCGTCGCGGCGGTTAGGCCGGGCCATGTCAACGATTCGTTGGGGTCTCATTGTGGTCGCTCGCGGGGTAAAATCACCGTGTGCAGAGCGAAGTAAGTCGGAGGAAAAATTGAAAATCGAGCGGCGGTTTACCCGGAAGGGTCAAAGTCCCTACCAAGATATGAAGTTTGTCCGACGCAAGTCGGAGATCAAGAATCCGGATGGGTCACTCGTCTTTTCGCTCGACGATATCGAAGTTCCTGCCCGTTGGTCTCAAGTCGCAACAGATATTCTGGCGCAGAAGTACTTTCGAAAGGCGGGGGTGCCGCAGAAGGATGCCGAGGGCAAGGAGCTGCGAGATCGTGAGGGGAACCCGGTTCTGGGCACGGAAACCGACGCCCGTGAGGTCTTCCACCGACTGGCGGGTTGCTGGCGACACTGGGGAGAGAGCCACGGCTACTTCGATACCAAGGACGATGCCCAGACTTTCTACGACGAGCTCTGCTACATGCTCGCCAACCAAATGGCCGCCCCCAACTCTCCCCAATGGTTCAATACAGGTCTTCATTACGCCTATGGAATCGAGGGACCGGCGCAAGGGCACTACTATGTCGATCCGAGCACAAGAAAAGTAAACAAGGCGAACAGCGCCTACGAGCGGCCTCAACCGCACGCTTGCTTTATTCAGTCGGTCGATGACGACCTCGTCAACGACGGCGGCATCATGGATCTTTGGGTCCGTGAGGCTCGACTCTTTAAGTACGGTTCCGGAACCGGATCGAACTTTTCGCAAATCCGTGCCGAGGGTGAACCGCTCTCGGGAGGGGGAGGCTCATCAGGGCTGATGTCCTTCCTAAAGATCGGTGATACCGCCGCCGGCGCGATCAAGAGCGGCGGCACAACTCGCCGAGCCGCGAAGATGGTTTGTATCGATCTCGACCATCCCGATATCGAGCGCTTTATCCAGTGGAAGAGCAAAGAGGAGCAGAAGGTGGCGGCGATGGTCGCCGGTTCAAAGACCTGCGCGCGCCGGCTCAATGACGTACTCGCCGCTTGCCATCACGACGTTAACGGAATTCAGACGACCGAGACCGACCCCAAGAAGAACCGTCGACTACACGACGCAATTCGAGAGGCGCGCCGCCAATTTGTTCCCGAAGCTTACGTCCAGCGGATGCTGCAGTTCGCCGAACAGGGCTATACTCACTTCGAGTTTGACGAATTCGATACCAATTGGGAGAGCCTCGCTTATCAGACGGTCTCGGGCCAGAATGCCAACAACAGTGTTCGGGTCCCCAATGAATTTTTCTCTAAGCTCGACAAGGATCTCTCCTGGGAGCTCAAGTATCGGACCGACGGCAAGACCGCCAAAGCGGTCCCGGCCCGCGAGCTCTGGGACATGATTGCTCACTCCGCCTGGAGCTGCGCCGACCCGGGACTGCAGTACGACACGACGATCAACGAGTGGCACACCTGTCCAAACGATGGACCGATACGGGCTT
>CAYZYD010000399.1:0-1089 GCA_964482505.1 uncultured Planctomycetia bacterium
GGAGGTCGAGGGCCGGCGATTCTTGCTCGAACTTTTCGAACAGGACACTAGCGGCTCGTGAATCGTGCCGGCCGCGCGAGCTTTCTCGGGCTACTAGGTGATCAGAGTGAGGACGGCCTGGGGCAGCTGATTCGCCTGGGCTAGGACCGCCACGCTCGATTGGAAGAGAACCTGTTGCTGGGCGAAGTTCGCGGTTTCCTCGGCGAAGTCGAGATCGCGGATCGACGACTCGGACTGAGTGAGCTCTTGGAGCGCGACCTCGAGCGAACTCAGGTTGGTCTCGACCGTCTGCTGCTGAAACGCGCCGAGATAAGCGCGTTGATCGAGGACGTCGGTGATCGCGGCGTCGAGAATCCGCAGCGCATTGGTCGGGTTCGAATTGAGATCGTTGGTCCCTCCCGACTCGAGCGAGGAGAGGAAGCCGCCGATGGTGATCGAGTTGCCGAGTACGCCGTTTATCTGACGTTCGGTCGACCCGAGAGTCTGCGTGGAGACATTCCGAATCCCGAGCTGCTCGCGACTATTGGGTCCTTCGAATTGGTTGAGCTGAAACCGAAGTCCCGAATTGTCGACCGTAAAGGTGTAGTTACCGGTTGCGGTGGTCGGGTCGAATTCCAAATCAGCGGTAATCAAATCCGAGACGACCCGGGCGTTGGTGCCATCCCCGTCGAATGAGACCCCGCTGATATTACCCGCCACATCGACCCCGGAGTCGGTCTGGATACCGTCGCTCGCGCTCAAGGTTCCACCGGAGGTATTGAGATTACCCGACGTGACTTCGAGCGAAATCGTCACCTCGCTGCCGTAATCGATACTCAAGAGCTGTCCGCCCGAGGCGTAGATCCCGGTATCGTCGGTGAAGGCGTTCACGGCGGCGTCGAACTGAGCCGTGGTGAAGCTGCTCGCGATCTGAATGTCCTGAGTTCCGAGGTTGCCGGTGATGCGCACCGCGGCCGCCGACTGCGGGCCACCGTACCGGCTCGTGGAGGCGAGCAGGGTCGCTTGGCTCGCGACCTGCGTGACGTTGACTGTGTACTGCTGCTGGCTCTGACCGTCGAAGACGATGTTCTGAATATTGATCCCCGCGAT
>CAYZYD010000399.1:1099-4507 GCA_964482505.1 uncultured Planctomycetia bacterium
GCGAGGCGTTCGAAAGCACTTGCACGCCGCTTGAGCCGTTGAGGAGATTGCGGGTGCCGAACTTCGTTGTCTGGGCGATCCGATCGATGCTACTCAGCGCGTTGTCGATCGCGTCTTGCTCGGCGTCGATCTGGTCGGCGTCGTTGCCGCCGCTGTTGAGGGCGAAGAGCACCGACTCCCGAATGCGGACGAGCAGATTCGAGACCTCACCGAGCGCCGCTTCAGCGGTTCCCAGCAAGTTGGAGGCGTTCTCGGAGTTTTCGATCGCTTGGTCGATCGCGGTGACTTGGTTGCGCAGCCGCTCCGAGATAACGAGTCCCGACGGATCGTCCGAGGCGCGGTTGATCCGGAGCCCGGTCGACAGACGCTCGAGCGATTTCGAAAGGGCGCGCTCCGAGGCTCCTAAGGTTCTGAGGGCGACATTCGTCGAGCTGTTGGTGTTAATCCGTAAACCCATAGTAGCTTCCTCGTCCGTGCCGCCGTTCACTCAAATTGCGGCTGGCTGGTGGTTCGATTACTGCGGCCTACAGCCTTCCCCTCCACCAGTCGTTCTCCCGAGTTCAGAGCGCATTCGCGCGCGGGAGATCGAAGTTTGTTGCATAAGCACAGGCCTTCCCCGAAGCATAGGATGGTGGCCCTCGAGTTGCCAAGTTCTCAGAAGAGTCCTCGGGCGCAGACGACCTACCTTACCCCCCGAACGCAGTTTGCTCTGTCCAGCGCCCGCGCGGTAATCTGCACCACCGCGCTCTTGATCCGGCCTGAGCTCTCTTCTATCCTCGCCGGCCGCAGGACGATCGCCTTCCCCGTCGCTTCCGAGAATCCTACTATTCGAATTGTCACCGGGCGAATCGTCGCTGGGTGGCCTGTCTTAGGTGTCCTTTCTCAGGTGGCTTGTTTTGGGCGGCCCCCTGAGGTTGCGGCCCCTTACGATGGGGCACCCGGCGATCGTGGCCCTTTGTGAACCCACGGCGCTCTGAAGAATGAAGAAAAGCGAGCGATGTTAGATCTCAAGTACCTGCGCGCCCATCTCGACGAGGTTCGCGACGGCGCCCGGCGCAAACGATTTGAGGTCGATCTCGACCAGATCGTCTCGCTCGACGACCGTCGCCGCGAGCTCGAAGGCGAGTTCGGCGACCTCAAGCATCGCCAGAAAGAGGCCGGTAAAAAGATCGCTCAACTCGGGGGCGAGGAGAAGCAGGCCGCGATCGCCGAACAGAAGCAGATCGCTCAGGCGATCCGCGAGGCTGAGGGGCAGCTGCGAGAAGTCCGGGAGGCGCTCGACTCCGAGATGGCCCGGGTTCCCATGCCCCCCGGAGCCGAGGTTCCCGACGGCGTCGACGATTCCGAAAATGTCGAGGTTTCTCGCTGGGGAACTCCCCCCGAATTCGACTTCGAACCCAAGGATCATGTCACCCTAGGTCTCGAGCTCGGACTCGTCGACTTTCAACGCGCTTCGAAGATCGCCGGTTCTCAAACCTACATCTTGCGAGGTCTCGGCGCTCAGCTCGAACTTGCGGTGTTGCGGCTCGCTCTCGACCGCGTGATCGCACGCGGCTTTGAACCGATGATCGTGCCGACTCTCGTCAAGTACGAGCCACTCTTCGGAACCGCCTACTTCCCCGGGGGAGAGGAACAAGCCTATCTCTGCGATCGAGACTCGCTCTACCTCACCGGAACCTCGGAGGTCCCGGTGACGAGCTTTCACTCGGGTGAGATCCTCGACGAGGCGGATCTGCCGATCAAATACTCGGGTTACTCGACCTGTTACCGGCGCGAAGCGGGTGCGGCCGGACGCGATACCAAGGGGCTCTACCGGATCCACCAGTTCAACAAGGTCGAGCAAGTAGTGATCTGTCGCAATAGCGACGAGACGTCGCTCGAGCACCACCGCGAGATCTTGAGCAACGCGCAATCGATCGTCGAAGAGCTCGAGATTCCCTATCGGGTTGTCAACGTCTGCACGGGTGATCTCGGCATGGGTCAGGTACAGAAGTTTGATATCGAATGCTGGATGCCTTCCCGGGGCGGTTACGGCGAGACCCACTCGGCCTCGCGCTTTCACGACTTCCAGTCGCGCCGGCTCAATTTGCGTTACCGCGATGCCGAGGGCACGGTGCACTTCTGTCACACCCTCAACAACACCGCAATTGCGACTCCGCGAGTGCTGATCTCGATTCTCGAGAACAACCAGCAAGCGGACGGAACGGTGAAGGTCCCCGCCGCGCTCGTTCCCTATATGAACGGTACTCAGGTCCTTGAGCCCAAGAAGTAACGCCGTGACCTCGTCCGCGATTCGCCATCTCTGCGTACTCGGCTTACAGTGGGGCGACGAAGGCAAGGGTAAGATTGTCGATGTTCTCACGGGTCGCTTCGACGGCGTCGTTCGCTATCAGGGCGGCGCCAACGCCGGGCATACGATCTGCGTCGGCGACGAGACCACGGTCCTCCACCATCTCCCGAGTGGAATTCTGCGCGATGGCGTCGAGGCGGTGCTCGGGAATGGCATGGTGATCGACCCCGTGGTCTTTCTCAAAGAGGTCCAGCAGCTCTCGAGCGGAGCGCGATCGCGCATCCACGTCTCGGATCGAGCTCACCTTGTTCTGCCCCATCACAAGAGTCTCGATTCGAGTCGGGAGGCGGCGCACGAGAAGATGATCGGGACGACCAAGCGCGGAATCGGACCCGCGTATGAAGACAAAGCCGCGCGACGAGGGGTTCGAATCGGCGACCTCTACCTTCCGAAGTTCGCGTTTAGCGAGGTGGCCGAGCGGATGACCGCGGTCGGCCTCGACGAGACCGAAATCTCGACCTACCAGGAGACTTTCGAAGAGTTTCGCGAGGTCGTGCGCGAGCTCGTCTGCGATACCGCCACGCTACTCCGCGACTACGACGAACGCGGTATGAGAATGCTCTTCGAAGGGGCGCAGGGTTGCCTGCTCGATCTCGACTTTGGGACCTATCCCTACGTCACCTCGTCGAGTCCCAGCTTTCTTGGGCTCGGCTGCGGCTCGGGCTTTTCTCCCCGACGCATCGACCATGTGCTCGGCGTGACGAAGGCGTATTCGACACGAGTCGGCGAGGGACCGTTCCCGTCGGAGATCTTCGGCGAAGAGGCCGAAGCGTTGCGCGAAGCGGGGGGCGAGTTCGGATCGACGACGGGGCGTCCGCGTCGAATCGGTTGGCTCGATCTTCCCGCCCTGCGCTACGCGATTCAGATCAATGACGTCGATACCCTCGCCCTGACCAAGATCGATGTACTCCGCGGTCGCGAGACCGTGCCCGTCGTCACCGGTTACCGAGTCGACGGCAAGCTGATAGAGCACTTTCCCGCGAGTGTCCCAGAACTCGGTCGGGTCGAGCCGGTGCTCGAGGATTGGCCGAGTTGGAGTACCGATGAGTTACCCGCAC
>CAYZYD010000400.1:0-4483 GCA_964482505.1 uncultured Planctomycetia bacterium
CAGACACGCAACGTAAATGCAGATCAAGAAGCGAGCAGTGCCCTGAAGCAGTCGGCGCTCGAGAACCGTAATATTTTCGATCGATTTATGGAGGGCTCAAATGTCTTGAGCCTCGGACAGATCAGCGCCGCCCTCTACGAGGTGGGCGGTCAGTACCGCCGAAACATGTAGAGTCTGCTAGCAGCCCGCACCAATCACGAGCGTAACTGCGATTCACATCTCGCTACCGCTCGCCGCGGCTCTATTTAAACGCTCCCCTAAAATCCATACAAAAGACCCCGATCAGGGACGCCTTTTCCAGGCCACCCTGATCGGGGACTGTCTTCGCCATGAGCTCTGGGGGGGGCTTAAGATCCCTTCTTACCGAGCTTCTTCATTTCCTCGATGGGTGGATCGGTTTTTCCCATGCTACCCGGGATAGCGAGGTCGTAATCGATGTTCCGCGAGAAGAGGAGAGATAGAGTATCTCCCTTGATCGAGTAGGTGTTCATTCTTCGAGTGTCCTCATTGAGGATCCAAATCAAGTCTTGGTTACCCGCCTGGTTCTGTCCGACCGCTAGAGTGAACTTGGGTCGACCAGAAAATGGGGATCCGGCCGTGGACTTCGCCTTCTTGCCGATGTCCCGTTTGACCGCTTCAGAAGTCGGCTTTTGCTTGCCCACTGCCGAACCAGCCTTGAGATTGAAATCGTACTCGCAATTGCGCATGAAGATCATCTCCATGGTGTTGCCGAGCACGAAATAGACGCAGAGGCGTTGGTCGATATTATCCCAGACAAAGCAGGCTTCGCCGCCACCCTTGCCGAGAAGTTGGCCGGTCAACAATACGTATCGCCCATTGTTATCAACGGTCTGAGCAAAGAGCGGTGTCGTAGGCGACCGCTGCAAATTCATCAGAAGAGCAGTCCCTGATATCAGGAGTGCGAGGATTAGGGCAATTCTCGTAAACAAGGTCGGTCCTTCCTGGTGTGGAATCCGAGGGACAAGCCAAATTCTATCCGGTCGACTGGAGTGAAGCACTCCGAGTTTTTGACTCGCCAAGATTTGGACTAGCAACTTTTTGATTGGCTTGGGGTCGCATCGCGTTTGCGTCTCACCACGACCTGTCGTCGGCGCGAATCGAATCCGTTACGCTATTTCGCGACAGGACGACCCAAAACTCAGGGCCAATCCCGTAGAGATTACTTTCGAGCCGTCGCTCCTGTTTGGTTAGCGACGTCGACTTACGTGCTCCACTCGCAATTTTCACCTCTAATGTACCGCAGTTGATCCCAGAATGGTAACGACCCTGAGCGACCCCATTTTTGAACTTATCGAGACGCGTCGAGGCGTCGCTTCTGGCGGCGTAAAGTCAAGCGCCGACGAGCCCAAGGGGTCTTGGGGGAGAGTCCTCGACGCCGGGACGGGGCGTCACTCGCTCAGCTGGATCGCAGGACTTCGCTCCCAGGACTGGACGGCGGTAACCATCGACACCAAGAGTGCGGCGAATCTCGAGCGGTTGATCGGAGCCCAGCGCCGCGAGTCCGATCGGATCCTCGTGGGGGACTGGTCGGATCCGGGCTTTCTAGCCGGGGAACAATTTGACACCGTGATTGCCGACTATCTGCTCGCCGCAGTCGACGGTCACCGTCCCTACTTCGAAGACCAAACACTAGAGCGACTCCGCCCCCACGTCCGCGATCGACTCTTTATCGTGGGCTGGGAACCGGTACCAAAACGCCCCACCGAGCGCGACCGACGGATCTTCTGGGAGATCGAGCGTCTGCGTGATGCGACGATTTTACTCGCCGGCGATCGGCCCTATCGAGAGTTACCTCGGGATTGGGTGGTTCGCCAACTCGAGCGCGCTGCATTTCAAGTCATCGAGAGTTGGTCGATCCCAGTCGCCTTTGGCCCGAAGGAGGCGAAACGGTGGCTCGACGTGGCCCGGCGAAAGCTTGCGCGCCTCGCCGAGCCGCAACTCGTCCGCGGAATCGAAGCGGAGATCGAGCGACTCGATCGAGCGAGCGCGCGTTTTGAACCGACCGCCAAGAAAGTGCGTTATTCCTACGACTACGTGATTGAAGCGACCCCGTGTTAGGCCCGTCGAATTTGTTATGTGACTCCGTTCGTGACTTCATGCGTAGGTCAGGATTTGCGTTGAGTCCACTTCTCGCGATGGCGGCCGCCTTCTCGCTGGTCGGTTGCGGACTGCCGAGGAGAGACGCCCCGGCCTCGCCCCCGCCGAGCCCGCGCGCTTCGCTCGATGAATCTGCTGAATTCCGAGCCATGATTGAAGGAACTCCGGCGCGATCCGACCCGGCCCCAGCCGAAGACGCTTCTCAAGAGATTCCTGACGAAACTCCGGGGAAGACAGCTCGTCAAACCGAGCCGCTCGTTTACCCTTCGAGGTCACTCCCGCGCGCGAGCCTCGACGAATCGACCGAGTTCTCTGAATTTCTCGACGCAGAGTCTCAGCAGCGCAGACCGCGCGAGGTCCAACCCGGCCGTATCCGCCCGTCGGCCTTCGATGTCCGCGGCGAGATCTTTCGAGATTGGATCAACCCGTTCGAAGAATACTGATGACTCCTGCCTTTACCCATGGCGCCCGCGTCGCCACTCGTGGTGCCGGTTCGCTCCGAGAAGCCGCGATGCTAAACCCTCACATGACGCAAAGACTCCGGCGGAAGGTTCCATTGCGCTGGTGGGTGACACTCGCTCTCGTGATCGCGACGGGCTCGGCCTGGGGCGAGGAACCCGAGGAAACCGCGCTCTCCAAGTTGCGCTTTGACCTCTACGGATACATCAAGATCGACGCCGCCTTCGACACCCAACGCACCGACAACGGCAATTTTATCCGGTGGGTCGAATCCCGGGACGACGCCCTTGGCACTGGTCGCACCGACAGTGAGTTCAATCTCACAGCCAACCAGAGCCGGGTTGGAATCAACCTCACCGCCCCGACCTACCAGGGGATCGAGACGGCGGGGAAACTCGAGGTCGACCTCTACGGCGGCGACGATGAGGACGAGCCCAATCTACGCGTCCGGCACGCCTATCTCGAGATTCGGATCCCCGAAGCGAACGTGACGATCCTCGCGGGTCAGACTTGGGACCTCCACTCGCCCCTGCTACCGACCACAGTCAACCTCGCCCCGAACTGGTGGGCCGGCAATATCGGTTTTCGGCGCGCGCAACTTCGACTGACGCGCACTATCGAGCGCGCGAGCGGAGCGCGGTGGATCTTGCAAGGGGCGCTCGCCCGCAACATCGGTTCGACCTTCCCACTCGTCAATGACGACACCGGGACGATCGCCGATTCGGGTGAAGATAGAGGCTTGCCGACCATTCAGTGGCGGGCCGCGCTTTCGGTCCCGCTCTACCAACGGCGGGCGACGTTCGGGGTATCGGGTCACTGGGGCGAGGAGGAGTTCGATATCTCAAATACCGGGGCTCAGGAAGACTTTGAATCCTGGTCGGTCAATCTCGACTTCCAAGTCCCCTTCTCCGACCGCGTTCTGCTCCGCGGCGAACTCTGGACCGGCGCCAATCTCGCGAGCTACCTCGGAGGGATCGGACAGGGCGTCTCGATCCCGGCTCTCGACGGTGGCGTCGGCGAGGAAATCGGCGCGACCGGTGGCTGGGTGCAGCTCAGTCTCAAAGCGAGCGAGAAACTCCGGGTCAATTACGGATTCAGTCTCGACGATCCGCACAACCGCGACCTGCCGGCTGGAGCTCGGCAGCGCAACCGTTCGATCTACGGCAACGTCCTCTATAACTTGACCCCAAACCTCGTGATCGCCGCCGAGGTCGGCCACTGGAAAACCGACTACAAAGGGATTCGCAACGGAGATACGGTCCGGGCTCAAGTCGCAGCTCTGCTCAAGTTTTGACGATCTTCGCGAGCTTGCGCTCGCGAGACACCGGCTCTAAAGACTCAACTCAGGCTGCACGGGTAGAAAGCCTTCGAGCTCGAGAAGAGTGCGCTTGCGAGGCAACCCACCCCCAAAACCGACGAGGTCGCCACTCGCTCCGATGACGCGGTGACAAGGTACGACGATAGAAATGGGATTGTGGTGATTCGCACGTCCGACCGCCCGGGACGCGCCCGGCGACCCGAGCCGGCGCGCAATCTCGCCGTAGCTCGCGCACTCGCCGTAGGGGATGCGCTGAAGCTGCTCCCAAACGTTTCGTTCAAATTCGGTTCCGTCGAGCCGAAGGGGTAAATCAAACTCGCGTCGCTCGCCGCTAAAGTACTCGGTGAGCTGTTTGAGGGCGCCCTCGCGGAGCGCGTTTATGCAAATGACGTCTCCGGACCGTGGCGACCCAAAGCGGATTTCGGTAATCGACACAGCATCGCTCGCAACGGTCAAGGGACCGACGGGCGAATCGGCAAGACAACTGACTTGGATCTCTGACACGGTAACCGGCCTCTCGCACTATCGAACTTCTAACAGCCCGCCCGAAAACTCATTCCGCGCGGGAGGCCGAGCTTCCTTCGCCCA
>CAYZYD010000401.1:0-4482 GCA_964482505.1 uncultured Planctomycetia bacterium
AGGGAGGTCGAGGGCCGGCGATTCTTGCTCGAACTTTTCGAACAGGACACTAGTGGCTGAGGATGTCGTCGCAGAGAAGCCGAGTCATCAGCACCGCTCCGAGCGGGTTGAGGTGATCGACATCGGCAAAGTCGTCGGCCGTAAATCGCGGGTCTGTCGCATAGTCGTAGAATTCTAGATCGGGATACAGCGACGTCAGAGTCCCGAGAGCTTCTTCAATGTGGTGCTCCCAAGCTTGAGGACGAGCCGCTCGATACGCTTTGGACTCGGGATATCTCACCAGGCAAACGCGCGTTCCCTGACGGCGCAAGCTACCGATCATGCGGATCAAGGCGGGAAGGTTGCGCCCAGTTAAGTTTTGCTGTTCTCGGGCGAAGAAGAGCTTTCGCTGGGCGTAGGCCACTCGCGCCTCCCCGGCCCGGGCGCCCAGTTTAGAGCGGCGCACCGTTTTGGCTGGGGGCAACAACCGGCGGAGCAGGCCCTCGGTTGTCAAACGTTTGGATTCACTGAGCGAGGCATTCCCCCGACCGTACCAGAGATTGGCGAAGATCCGGTATCGCCTCAAGAGATCGTCGCAGGGCGCGACGAGCTCCCAAGCCGCGAGGTCGAGCGGTCCGCACACTCCCGAGAGATCGTCGATCCGAGCCGCGACCGTGTCGCCAAAGAGAGTGAATTCATCGAACTCGATCAGCGCTACCCGAAGTTGTCGGTAATCCCTTTGGTGCTTTTCAAAAGACCTTCCCGCCACAAAGAGATCGAGTCCGGCGAGGTCGAGCCGGTGGGTTGGGAGCGGGAGACGCTCCCGATCGACCGCCGCCATCTGGTGTGAGGTTCCGACGAAAAGAATCTCAGGGCTGGGCGCCTTCCGGTCGGGATCGATCAAGAGTTGGTTCAAGAAGACGCTTCCCCAAACCACGACGCAGGTCGCCCCCGCGATCAGTCCGAGAGCCCAGGCGCGACGTTGTGGAGGACTGGTCCGGACTCTCCAGAGCAGCTCAAAATTGAAAATAGATAAACGTGTCACCGTTTGTCACTCCGCAGAAAAAGATGTAGCAGAAGAGAACCAGATAGACCGTCAACCGCACTGCGGGCGTCCACCGCTTGACGATGAGAAGATCGCCGCTGCGCTCCTTGTGAAACCAAAGAAAGAGAAGCGGCGCGACGAGCGCCATCACCCAGAGCGCGATCCACCCGGGTGGAAAGAGGAGTCGCTCAAACTCGAGCAGCCCACCCAGCAGTTTTGGAACATCGGAGAGATGGCGAACGCGGAAGAGAATCCAGCCCAAGCAAACAAACTGAAAGAAGAACCCGATCCTGATGAGTCGCCAAGGGAGGACGGGCCAGTTTTGCGTCCAACGTGCCATCGGACCTACGAAGCGCCGGTGAAGGGCGAGGAGTAGCCCCTGGTAGAGTCCCCAGGCCACAAAGGGCCAGGCGGCCCCGTGCCACAACCCGCCGAGCAGCATCGTCGCGAGCAGGTTGAACTGCGTTCTGAGCGGGCCGTGCCGATTACCTCCGAGCGGGATGTAGAGATAGTCGCGCAGCCAGGTCGAGAGACTGATGTGCCAACGCTGCCAAAACTCGCGCGGGTTGGCGGCGAAGTAGGGCATACGGAAGTTGACCATCAACTCAAAACCCATCACCCGAGCGAGGCCGCGGGCGATATCCGAATACCCGGAGAAGTCGCAGTAGATTTGGAAGGCGAACCCGTATATGCCGAGCAGCGTCGTCAGCGCTCCATGCTTTCCGGGTTGATCAAAGACGGGGTCGACGAGAGGAGCGAGATTGTCGGCGACCACCACCTTCTTAAAGTACCCGAGTAGGATGAGCCAAGCCCCCACTCGGAGGTCTTCGTAACGAATCCGCCGTGGCGCTTGGATCTGCGGCAAGAGACGCTTGGCCCGCTCGATCGGCCCGGCCACGAGTTGGGGAAAGAACGCGACAAAGAGCGCAAAATCGAGCAAGTTACGGCAGGCGGGGATCTCGCGGCGATAGCAATCGATCGTATAACTCAACGTCTGAAACGTATAAAAGGAGATCCCCACCGGTAGTACGATCGCGAGATATCCCGGGACACTCCACCCGACGAGTGCGAACATCCCTTCGAGGTTCTCGAGGAAGAAATTGCAGTACTTGAAAAACCCGAGGATACCGAGGTTCACAAGCAAGCTCAGAGCCAGCGCAAGTCTTCGCACCCGCGCATTACCGGCCCGCTCGAGCCAGCGACCACAACCATAATCGACGATGGTCGATAAAATGATGAGCGACAAGAACCGGACGTCCCAGGCCGCATAAAAAAGATAACTCGCCCCCAACAGGAGCACAGTCCGAAAACGCGGCATGAGGATTAAGTAGAGCCCGTAGACGAGCAGAAAGAAGAGCCCAAACTCAAACGAATTGAAGAGCATCGCCCGATAAGCTCCCGCCGGACTCCCCCTCAGTTTATCATCGGTCTCTTCCCCAGAGGGTCTTGATACGGAGCTGAGTTCCCGCGTCGTTAACTCTCTCGCCGCTCCCTGCGGTTCTCACCGACCCACCCATCAAAAGGGGTCGAGCTCACGGCCTCAGCGACCGTTCACTCGACCCCATATCCCCCAGCCGTCGCGACCGAGAGTTCGAGGACGCTCGACACAAGCAGATTCGTGCGAGCAGTAATCAGAGGCAGGTCCCGCCACAATCGAGCGTGTCTGGGATCGGGTCCTCGCCGCAACCCGGAAATGGCGGCGGCGGAGGGGGCGAATTAGCAACGAAGAGATAGTTCAAGAGGTTGATGGCGTCTGAGATGTCGATCGAACCGCTGTCGTTGGTATCAGCCGCTTTGGTACACGCCGGAGCTTCTCCACTGATAAAGAGGAAGCCGAGCAGGAAGATCGCATCGGCGATGTTTTGAGCTCCGTCCGAATTGATATCCCCGCGTCGAAACGGAACCCCGGTTCGCGTTAGCACGCTGAGATAACGACCCAGTAGTTCCTGTCGATCGCCGCCGTAACCGCCGAACTCCCAACTCTGAGCCACCACGCTGCCGATCTGTTCGTCGAGCGGTAGGTAGAAGTTACCCACGGGATAATCTCCACTGCTCCAAATCGTGTAGGACTGAGTGCCGTAGTCGTCGAGCGTGAGCGAAAAGTCAGTCCCGGTTGGCCAGATCCGATCCGTGTACTCGTTTGTAAACGGTTGGTCCTGGAGGTATGCCGCGGTCAGATCGCTGAGATCGAGTTCGACACTGCTCACTCCGAGAAGCTGTTCGAGCGAATCGTCGCCGTCGAGAGCGGATTCGTCTTCGATGCCGTCGCTCGCGGCAAACGGGGTGGGATTGTCAAAGCCCCACACATCCCCGCCTTCGATGTAGATGTGGAGCCCCTCTGCTTGTCGCTCAAACAGGTACTGACCCTCGTCGGCGGTCAAAGGCCGGTTCGCGGGGAAAGTGCCGAGAGCGAGCCAGATCCGAGTCATCGGACTCAGACTCTCGATGCACCCGGAAAAGTCGTCGACGAGCAGCACACTCTCCCCCGCGGCCTCGAGCTCGGACGCGAGAGCGAGCGCGCTCGAGATGCTCCCGCTCGCGGGTTCACCCCAGAAGACGATGTTTTGCTCGCCCGAGTAGGGAGCGTGTAACACTCGGCAGGTGGTCCCCGCCGCTCCCTCACCGCAGGTTCCACGAACTTCGTAACGATATTCACCCGCCGGTTGAGTTTCGGTGTAGCTCGTCTCGGATCCGTCCAACATCGCGACGACGACTCCGTTCCGCAACACGTCGATCGACGAGTACACCTCGGGATTTGTCCAACCAAGCGAAAGGGCGCCCGTCGCACAGTCGGTGGCACAGGTCAGCCCACTCGGAGCCGGGCAGGGGCTCGGGCAGATGAGAAGCTCCGCTCCCGAGACCGATCCGAGATTACCGGCGACGGTGTCGGTGATCGTCAACACCCACGTTCCCTCGGGATCTTCGCTGTCGAACCCGGCGAGGGCCTGTGCGGGGACGCGAGTACCGAACCCGTCGTTAAAGCCACCCAGACCGGGGTCGTCGTCGTAGCGACCATTGGGATCTGCGGTGCCCATAGAAAACAGTTCGACCGAAGTACCGAGCGGCGAGGTAAGCGTGGCGGAGAGTTCACTCGGGGCGGTGTGATCGAGAGCGATCACGGCATCGAGGTCGCCGACACTGGCTCCGGGGATCGCGGGGATGTCGAAGGTCAGCACCAGGCCGACGCTATCGTCATCGGGAATGTTCAGTTCGGGCCCGAAACGCAGCTCCCACTCGATCAGTTGACCCTCTTCGCCGAGAAAGGCGTCGTCGACCTCGAGCGTCCAGCTTCCATTGGGGTCGAGACCGTCGAAATCGGCGAGGCAACCCGGGCCCGCGGGAAGCACGCGATCGCCCGTCGCAAAGGGTGCCCCGGAAGGTCGCCCCCGATCCGAGTAGAGCAGCTCGAGACCGTAGAGACCTCCGCCCTCCCGGACGTGCAGAACCAGCACCGCGGC